>NZ_JBHSKS010000009.1:0-193203 GCF_042657405.1 Algoriphagus aquatilis | reverse complement strand
GAGCCAGGATCAAACTCTCCATTGTAAAGTTTCTATTTTAAGTCATCTATGATCTAAAGTATAAATCATAAACTCCTCTCCTCAGGTTATTTCTTTTTCGCCTTACATCACTTCAAAGAACTTGTCTCCGGTCATTTCCAGAGATTGTGGTCATCGTTTTCTTATCTTTCGATTTCCAGTTTTTTATCCCCTTTCCTTCCGAACAGGGTTGCAAAGGTAAGAAGCTTTTTCTCTTCAGCAAGAAGTTTTTTAAAACTTTTTTTCCCGCTTCAAACCCGGATCAATTTTAGGCCCTACTATATCAAGTAAAACCCCAATCTCCCTCCTCTCATCTTTATCCCCGATGCCGTTCGCGTCGTTTGGGAGTGCAAATATCTGCGTTTTTATGTTCTCAGCAAGTCATTTTTCTGAAAAAACCTCAAAAACAAGTTAACGCACTGATAATGATGGAAAAAAAATGCGTTCATCAAAAAATGAACTTTGGAAAAAGAAAATATCATAGATTTTTTTCAATTGATCTCCTAATTGAAGATTTCAATACCTGAATGAAGGCAAAGGAGCGTAATACCTTTTACCATTCGGTTGGTTTGAAAAAGCATATCTCAAGGAAATCTCATGGGCACCCCCAGTCCCCATTAATCCAAACTTTGAAATAGGGAAATCAAAACTATATCCCAAATCGAAACCAGACTCAAGTCCTATTCCAATGAGTGCAATCAAAGATTCATTGTTTGGTAGACTATATTTGGTAGGAAGTCCACGATACCAAATCCCTAAGACCAAAGGTTCAAAATAAAACTCAGTCCCAAAATCCAACTGGGAAAATTGCCCTTGCTCTTTGTAATTGAACCCAAATGTCAGTGAACGTTCTTGGTCAGTATTATTAAAATAATCATTGATATCACCGGGAGCTAATCCAATTCGATACCCTCCATGAATTGTTTTTTTTACAGCTAGTCGATCATCGCCACCTGACAGGTAGCTAATTTCCGGCTGCACCAAATGGGAAGCAGCAACACCTAACCATAACTTTTTCCCATAATAAATCAAACCAGCATGGACATCTCCTGCTCGGATTTGACTATCTCCTTCAAATGCTTCACCTGGCAGACCTACAACTATACCTTTATTGATATCAAGCTGCGTTCCTAAAATAACACGGTCAAATAAAGCATCTCTGGATAAAAAACTACCTTGAAAGCCAGCCTGAATAAAATCATCTTCCGAAAGCTTTAACCGATAACTGTAAGTGATTCCGATTTCCATTGTACTGGTCCGGGTAAATGATTCATTAGCTCCTTGAATAATTATCCCAAATCCAGAATTTAATCGCTCTGAATAGGTATCAAAGTAGGCTGTGTAAGCTATAAAAGTCTGATCTAAGGCAGGCCATTGATTTCTAAAGTTTACCCCAACTCTATTTCTGTCAGTACTTCCTGTGGCCGCAGGATTGAGGTAAATGGGATTTGCATAATATTGGCTGTATTGAATATCCTGACCAGAAACAGGTACTTTCAGGATGCTTAACAGCAAAAAAATAATAAAGCTCTTCCTCATCTTATCAGCCTAAACTTACCATTCTCATCCACCTTCTCTCCATCCGTCGCCACTCCTTTTACTCTAAAAAAGTAAACCCCTGCATCCTGAACAGTTCCATCTAGCATCCCATCCCAACCTGAGGTATTCAAGTCAGTCGTAGAGAAAATCAACTCTCCCCAAGAATTGAAAATAAAAAGTTGAAATGAGACCAAGCCTTTATACTTGGGTAAAAAGGTCTTATTATCTACTTCTCCAGGAGTAAAACCCGTGGGTATCATGAGACGATAACTTTTTGTGATTGATAATTCCTTTTCAAATGTGGATTGACAACCGTACTTGTCAGTTACTGTTAGTTTAACTTGAAAAATTCCTTTTTTTCCAAAAATGTGCTTCGGGTTTTTCTCAGTCGACTTTTGCCCATCTCCAAAATCCCAATCCCACTTCACTGCTCTTTCATCTGACAAATCTTCAAATTGAATTACATCATCCGGAAATATACCCCCTCCCGTATCATCTTTGATTCCTGTTCCTTCTACCTCAAATTCAAAATTGACATTCAACGGAATTTCTTGAATAAAAATCTCAATATCTATAGGATCAGAATAGCAAGTCAACTCTTTGGGCTTTACCTGAATCTGATAATTTCCGGATTGCTTTATGGCTTTCAATTCTTCATTAATCAAAGTCCTTCCATTACCAGAAAGTCTATAATCAAATTTTGAAAGGTCAAAACCCTCAATTAAGGAGGATAAATTAAATGTTTTACCAATTTCGCATAGAACAAGGGGCTGATCGAAATTAAGATCTGGATAATCAGGGAATTTCACTCTAACCTTATTACTAATCGCAGGACAATTCTTGCGGTTATACCCGATGATCTCATACTCTCCCTCTTCTGCTATTGCAAATTCAGACTGTGTGGCATTTGGAATAAGAACACCATCTTTCATCCATTCAAATCGTTCGTAAACTTCATTCCCTTCCCCCAGCATCTGGACTGTTTCGCCTTCACATATTTCAATTACACTCAGGGAAGCTTGTTCACCCTTTTTCAATAGTCTTATCGGCTCTGGCGATTCCTGAATTTTTAATGTCATCGCATTTCCCTTCGATGTCTTACCGTAACTGTCTGTGATCGTATAGTATACCGTAACCTCTTGATCTATATAATCTTCATTTGGGAAAAACGTGAATCCACCGGCCTGGTCACTGGCTTGAAAAATCCCCTGAGGCACGATCAATACTCTATTCTGCTCCAGACATCTTGCCTGCGAACATAAATCACCAGATTCTTCTTCGATATCTTCTAGTGATTTATAGAATTGAAGGCATCGGATGACGCTATTTTCATTTGGAAGTAGGACTTCCTCATCGGTAATGAAAAATTGATTTTCCTGTCCGGCGCATGTGGCAATTTCCGAAAAATCAACCCCTTGAGGATCCCTGAGTGCATCGTCGGCAGAGACCTCTACTTTTAGATTTCTGATTTCGTGAAAATTATTAAATCCTCCTGTGGAGGCACCAAAGCCGATTTTAAGGTTCTTAGGAGCGGGAAAGTTGAAAGGTCTGTCAAAAATGGTAACCTGTCTGGGGAGATTTTCCTGCGTGGTAACCAGCATAGTAAGCGTTATAAAAAAACCATTTCCATCTGGATCAGGCTGGAGCTCTAAATTAACTCTACGGTAACCTGGCTTCATAGGATCTGTTACACGAGATGTTCCAGAACCTCCTGAGCTAATTGGAAATTGCGCACCTGGATTAAACCCATCCTTATCTGTACCCATCTCCATCGTTTTTCTTCCTACTACAAATGGGTAACCTGTAAATCCACTCCCAGGTCCTCGAAGTACTATGGAATTTGGTGCCCTTCCATTTTGATCTAAAGAAGAAAATCCCCCTACACGACCTTCGGTGGTATTTCCAAAGTTTCCAAAAACATCAAACCCAACTCCCAAATAGGCCTTGGATAGGCCGGGTTCATTTCCTCTTTGAGCATAGCCTAACGAACCTCCAAATCCTCCGGGAGAAAAACTTGGCGAATCTCCATCAAACAAAAACATGGATAGGCCATCTGCTTGAAATAGACCTATTCCTCCATAAATAAAAAATTCAAACTCCACTTTCAATCCATAGGTAGAAGGAAAAGGCACATCAATATAGACATACCCCCTTTGGTCGTTTTGGTTTGAGGTCAATCTCAGAACACCCTCTGTCAGACGGGCATCTCCTCCAAAAATCGTCTTGGCCTGTGTACCCGGAGTCTGGAATGTTTCGCAATAAGGAAAGCCTATTTGACCAAGCGTCGGAGCTATCTCTACTAGCCAAAAAACAACCACACAAATAATCCTCAGTGCTTTCACTTTTTCCAAAATAGACTCTAATAAAAGGAGAAGGGAAATAAAAACAAAAGCTCTTGACAGTGGAATTGTCAAGAGCTTTTTTATGTCATCCTTAAATTAAATTTATCTCATAATCGTCTGAACTCTGTCCGGACCAACTGAGACTAATTTGATGGGAACTTTCAATTCTTCTTCCAGATAGGATACGTAATCTTTGAGTTCAACAGGAAACTCATCGTAAGATCTAACATTTGCCAAAGAGCAGTGCCATCCCTTCATTTTTTTGTAAACTGGTTTCACCTCCATATCCGTGATTTCAAACATTAGTTTATCAACCTTCTCTCCTGTAGGAAGCTCATAATGTGTACAAATGTTGATTTCCTCGAAAATATTAAGCACATCCGCTTTCATCATAAAAAGCTCCGTGACTCCATTGATCATGATAGAATATTTCAATGCCGGAAGATCCAACCAACCACATCTTCGAGGTCTGCCTGTCGT
This sequence comes from Algoriphagus aquatilis, assembly GCF_042657405.1. NCBI lineage: Bacteria > Pseudomonadati > Bacteroidota > Cytophagia > Cytophagales > Cyclobacteriaceae > Algoriphagus > Algoriphagus aquatilis. The sequence continues at coordinate 188,824 of NZ_JBHSKS010000009.1, read as the reverse complement.
ACTTCCAAATTCATTTCCTTCCTTTCTCATGGCTTCACCTGTAGCATCAAACAATTCTGTTGGAAATGGACCACTCCCTACTCTGGTACAATAAGCCTTGAATATCCCAAAGACCTGACCGATACGGGAAGGCGCCACTCCCAATCCTGTGCAGGCACCCGCGGTCATGGTATTGGAACTGGTAACAAATGGATAGCTACCAAAGTCAACATCCAAAAGAGACCCTTGAGCTCCTTCAGCCAAAATTCTTTTGTTGGAAGCTAAAGCCTCATTCACCACATATTCACTGTCAATGAGATTCAGTGTCTTCACAAATTCAATTGCCTCAAAGAAGCTTGCCTCCATCTCGGCCAATTGGTCCAATGGAAAATTGTAGAATGAAAGCGTAGTTTTATGCTTATCAAGAAGCAATTCATATTTTTCTCTAAAATCGGGACTGAGTATGTCTCCGATTCTTAGCGCAGACCGTCCAATTTTATCTTGGTAGGTAGGGCCAATTCCCTTCAACGTAGAGCCGATCTTTTTATCTCCTTTGGACTGTTCGTAGGCTGCATCCAGCAACTTATGAGTAGGAATGATAATAGTGGCTTTCTTGGATACCACCAGATTTTTTTGGTAGTCGATAGAAAACTTCCCTAGACCATCAATTTCCCTTTTGAGGATAATTGGATCCAGCACCACGCCATTACCGATTATATTCAGGATTTGGGAGCGGAAAATTCCAGAGGGAATCTGATGAAGCACATGCTTAATCCCATCAAATTCAAGCGTATGCCCTGCATTTGGGCCTCCTTGAAATCGGGCTACTACCTCATATTGAGGAGCAAGCACGTCTACAATTTTTCCTTTTCCTTCATCTCCCCACTGGAGACCCAGCAATACATCCATCTTCATTTGATGCGAATTCTAAGCTTATAAGAGTTTTTAAAGGCCGAAATTTGCGATAAGGGCATAGAAAACCAAGGGAAAAAACCTATTTATTATCAGTGGTCATTATAAAAGTAAAAAAGGCCCCTTTAGGAGCCTTAAATCAATTTTTGGACTTGAAATCCTCAACCGAGTCAAACACAGTGAAGATATTATTCAACTTCGTGATAATGAGTAGTTTTTTCACGTGCTCTGAGGGAGAAGTCAAATAAACTTCGCCACCTACATTCCTCATTTTGGTAAGCATCGTAATCAAAAGACCAATGCCACTAGAACTGATGTAGCGTACCCCGCTCAGGTCAATGACAAAAGTTTTAGCCCCATCTTCTACCGCATCTGAGACTACCTCTACCAACTTTGGCCCTACCTCATCACCAATCAAATCCCCATGAATATGCAAATAGCTGGCTTTTTCATCTTTACTGAGTTCGTAGGTTAGTTTCATCTGTTTATAATTTAATTTTTAACGGTCAGATAGCCTGTCCCGATCTTTTATCGGGAGAATGCCCTGAATAACCATTCCCCTGTGTGAGACATTTTCTCATGGGCATTTCATGCGAGTTCTTTTTTGTTTTGGCAATTTTCATTGTTGCAATGCCCATACAGGATCAAGGAATGGTGCAACACTTTGAAGTTTAAGATTTCTCCAACGGTATTTTGAATGTTTTGGATTCGTGGATCACAAAATTCCAATACTTTATTGCAATCCACACAGATCAAATGGTCGTGCTGTTTGTATCCATAAGATTTCTCAAACTGGGCCAGATTTTTACCAAACTGGTGTTTGGTAACCAAATCGCACTCTACTAAAAGGTCCAAAGTATTGTATACCGTAGCTCGGCTCACTCGGTAGTTTTTATTCTTCATACTGATGTAGAGTCCCTCCACATCAAAATGACCCGTTCTGCTGTAGATCTCCTCCAAAATTGCATATCGTTCCGGGGTTTTGCGGAGCTTTTGCGTTTCGAGGTACGCGGTGAATATTTTTTTTACTTCTTCGAAATGAGAGGTATTCAAAGACATGATTCCGGTTTTTTTCAAATATAACTTTTACAGCTTAGAAAAGATTCAAGCTCAATCAAAGCGAGAGACCTTTATGACACCTTCTACAAGTTGAAGGTTTTTTATCAAGTGATCTAAGTGCTCAGTACTATGCACGTAAAGTTTGATGGTGCCTTCGAAAACACCTGCATCAGAATCCACAGTAATCGAACGCATGTTGACTTTAAGTTCATTGGAAATCACTTTGGTTACATCATTGATCAATCCAACCCGATCAGTACCTACTATTCTCAAGCCCGCCAGAAATGCGATTTCCTTTTGGCTGGTCCATCTTGCCTTGATCACTCTGTTGCCGTGATTGGAAAGTAGCTCCAAGGCGTTGGGACAGGAAGTTCGGTGGATTTTGATTCCTTCATTGATTGTTACAAATCCAAAGACATCATCGCCGGGAATTGGATTGCAGCATTTTGCCAAAATGTAATCCACCACATCCATATCCTCTCCAATCAATAGCTGATCGTGGTCAGATCCCTTGATACTTTTGATTTCTTTTGTAAAAGTGGATTCATCTTTGACCTTCCCGGTGGCTTTTGCCTTCAGTTTTTGATTTTCTTTGAAATCCTTAAAGGATTTAATTGAAGTAGGATCAATGATTCCCTTCCCGATTCTGTAATAAAACTCGTTGGCTGTCTTTAATTCAAAAAATGCTCGAAGCTGCTCCACTACTTCTGAGGTAAAATCCATCTTCATGGACTTTAGTTTTCGCTGAACAATTTCTTTCCCATCTATGATGGCAGATTTTTTCTCCTCACGAAGGGCATCTTTGATTTTTGCTTTGGCTCGTGAAGTAACCACATTGCTGAGCCAATCCTCAGTGGGTTTCTGTTTACTTGAAGTCAGAATCTCGACCTGATCCCCGTTTTTGAGTTTATGAGTGATAGGTACCAGGCGCTGATTTACTTTGGCCCCGATGCATTTGGCACCTATTTCAGTATGAATTTCAAAAGCAAAGTCCAGAGCAGAAGCTCCGTGAGGCAATACTTTTAGTTCACCTTTAGGGGTAAAGACAAATACTTCGTCGTGGAAAAAATTACCCCTGAAATCATCCATAAACTCAATAGCACTGCCATCGTTGGACTCAAGCATACTTCTAACCTGATTGATCCACTCATCTAAACCAGGACCTGATTTACCGGAGGAATCTTTGTATTTCCAATGAGCAGCATATCCTCTTTCAGCTATTTCATCCATCCTATTCGTTCGTATTTGGACCTCTACCCACTGACCGGTGTTACTCATAACCGTAGTGTGAAGTGATTCATAACCATTGGAACGAGGAGTACTTATCCAATCCCGCAATCGATCCGGATTAGGTCTGTAAAAATCCGTGACTATAGAATATACCTGCCAACAATCGGCTTTCTCTTCTTCCAACTCGGTATCCAAAATGATCCGTATTGCAAACAAGTCATAAACCTCTTCAAAAGGTATTCCCTGCTTTTTCATCTTATTATAGATCGAATAGACAGATTTAGGTCGACCCTTGATGGTAAAATGAAATTTTTGACGGATCAATTCATCCTCGATAGGTTGGATGAAGGTTTTAATGAACTTGTTACGATAGCTTTTGGACTCATTTATTTTTTTAACAATGTCTATGTAGGTTTCTGAGTCAGTATACTTTAGGTACAAATCCTCCAATTCTGATTTAATCGCATAAAGACCTAGGCGATGCGCCAACGGCGCATACAAATACATAGTCTCTGAAGCTATTTTCAGCTGTTTATGGCGAGGCATACTACCTAGCGTCCTCATGTTGTTGAGTCGATCTGCCAGCTTGATCAGAATCACGCGGACATCATCTGACAAGGTCAGCAACATTTTACGGAAATTTTCCGCTTGTTGTGAACTGCCATATTCAAAGACACCTGAAATCTTGGTGAGCCCATCGATGATCGTCATTACCTTATGACCAAACTCACGTTCGATATCCTCCAGCTCCATATCGGTATCTTCGACCACATCATGAAGCAGAGCAGAGATGATCGAGGTTGTACCGAGACCAATTTCCTCCACACAAACCAAGGCAACCTCAAGCGGGTGATAGATGTAAGGCTCACCGGATTTTCGTCTCATGTCTTTATGAGCATCCAATGAAATATTAAAGGCCTTCTTAATCAACTTAGTATCTCCAGGCTTGAGCACAGGCTTTGCCTGCTTCAATAATTTCCGGTACCGCTTAAGAATTTCTTTTCGTTCTTCTTCTACATCCACATGGACCATGTCAGGGCAATTTTGATTCAAATTTGGGAGTGGTTTGGACTTATCACCACTTTTTTCGGAAATATTTTTTCAATGACTTGTGGAAATTTAGAATATGTCTTTACCTTTGCATCCACAATTAGAAACCGACATACTTTAAAAGTAAAGAAGTCAAATCTGGTTGGATCCATTGCGGATGTGGCGAAATTGGTAGACGCACTAGACTTAGGATCTAGCGCCGCGAGGCATGGGGGTTCGAGTCCCTCTATCCGCACAGCACAAGCCCTCAATCTCTCAACTGTTATCAAACAGGAAAGTGGTTGGGGGTTTTTAATTCAACATCTGTTTAATTCGATACACAGTGGAAATTTCATTAGACAAGCATTCAGCAAATCAGGCTTCAATTAAAATTAAACTAAATGAAGCAGATTATCAACCAAAGGTAGATGCCAAACTCAAGGATTACGCAAAGAAGGCTGTAATCAGAGGATTCCGCCCGGGTAAAGCTCCTATCTCGATGGTTAAAAACATGTATGGTTTATCCCTTTTGGTAGACGAAATCAACAGCATCCTTGGAGAATCACTGAATACTTACTTAAAGGAACAAACTTTCAAAATCTTAGGAGAACCACTTCCTGTAGAAAAAGCAGATAATTCTATTGATTGGAAAGCAGATAAGGAGTTTGAATTCGAATACAAAATAGGTTTTGTAGAAAACATTCAAATCGCTTTAGATAACACGACTGCCGCTACCAAATATAGCATCTTGGTAGATGACAAATTAGTTGACGAAACCATCGAGAACCTAAAATCACAGTATGGAGAAAACTCTAATCCAGAGACTTCAGAAACTGGAGATTTTATCTACGGCGATCTAAAAGCCACTGAGGGAGATTTTTCAAAAACAATTTCCTTGGATAGCGCTAAAATTTCTAAAAAACTTACCGGTAAATTCATCGGAATAGGTGTAGACGCTGTAGTGGAATTTGAATCCAAAGAAGTGAAAAAAGAGGAATGGTCAGAAGCATTTGGTCTTACCGCTGATGAGCAAGAAGCAGCCAAAGGCCCACTTACTTTCACCGTGAAAAACATCAACCGAACAGCAGCTGCTTCTCTTGATAAAGATTTCTTTGATAAGATATTTGGACCAGACCAAGTGAAGTCTGAAGAGGAATTTAGAGCCAAAGTAAAAGAAACTCTTCAGGGTTCTTATGTGAGAGAATCGAAAGTGTTCACAGAAGAAGAGCTAAAGAAGGTTTTGGTCGAAAAAGCCAACTTATCCCTTCCTGATGATTTCCTTAAAGAGTGGCTTTTAAAAGCAAATGATGGAAAAGTAACTGTAGCTGACGTTGAAAACGAATATCCGATCTACGCCAAACAATTGACTTGGTCATTGATTTCGAATCAGATTGCAAAAGATAACGGGGTGCAGGCCGAGCATGCCGATGTGGTCGAAAAAACCAAGGAAATGATCCGAGAGCAGTTTGCCTCTTCAGGTTTGGGATCTCAATTGGAAGCCAGCATGGACCTATTTGTAGACAACTACCTGAAAGGTAATGACGGTCAGAACTATATGAATATGCTGACCTCTGTCCAAAATGACAAAGTACTTGCCTTGGTCATGGAGAAAATAAATCTTACTGAAAAGAGTATCTCCATCGACGAATTCAAGGAACTTTTGGAGAAGTAAATCGATTTTACAGCTTATATTGAAAAGTCCTTTTTTAAAGGACTTTTTTATTTTTGCACACCACAACAAACTCAACAATGATCAACAAAGAAGAATTTAGAAAGTATGCCATTCACAACCAAGGCGTAAGCGGAACGGCATTTGACCAATACACCACCCATATAGAGAATATGACCAGAGCGGTCATCGAAGAGCGTCCATCTAACTTCAGAGAAATCGACGTTTTTTCTAGATTGATCATGGATCGAATTATCTTTTTGGGAACACCTGTAGATGATCATATTGCCAACATTATCATCGCTCAGTTGCTGTTTTTAGAATCAGTTGATGCTAAAAAGGACGTTCTTCTCTACATCAACAGCCCAGGAGGCTCAGTTACTGCCGGTCTTGGTATTTATGATACCATGCAGTATATCGGTCCAGATGTAGCCACCATTTGTACCGGCATCGCAGCATCGATGGGTGCGGTCCTACTTGCAGGAGGCGCTAAGGACAAGCGTTCTGCACTTCAGCACTCCAGAGTCATGATTCACCAACCATCCGGAGGGATGCAGGGACAGTCCAAGGACATGGAAATCTCCCTAAAGCTGATTCTTGCCATGAGGCAGGAACTTTATCAAATCCTAGCTAACCACACCGGCAAAACTTTCGAAGAAATAGAGCGTGACTCTGATCGAGACTATTGGTTGAGAGCTCCGGAAGCCAAAGAGTACGGTCTGATTGATGAAGTTTTAGTAAAAAAACCAAGGTAATGGCTCAAGTTACTTGCTCCTTTTGTGGCAGAAATAAAAAAGATGTAGATCTGATGGTATCGGGCATTTCTGCCCATATCTGTAACTTTTGCATTGATCAGGCTCATCTTATCCTTGGGGAAGAGGAAAAAACCAAAAAATCTTCCTCTAAGCCAAAATTTAAACTTAAGAAGCCCAAGGAGCTGACTTCCTATCTTGATCAATATGTGATTGGGCAAGAGGATGCCAAAAAAGTCTTGACTGTAGCTGTTTACAACCACTATAAGCGTCTTCAGCAGAAGGAAGAACATGATGAGATTAAGATTGAAAAATCAAACATCATCATGGTGGGAGATACCGGTACAGGAAAGACCTACTTGGCAAAAACGCTGGCAAAAACGCTTGAGGTACCATTTTGCATTGCCGATGCTACAGTCCTCACGGAAGCCGGCTATGTGGGAGAAGATGTGGAAAGCATCTTGACACGCTTACTTCAAGCTGCGGACTATAATGTAGAAGCTGCGGAAAGAGGTATTGTTTACATCGACGAAATCGATAAGATCGCACGCAAATCTGACAATCCATCAATCACCAGGGATGTAAGCGGTGAAGGTGTACAGCAGGCTATGCTAAAACTTCTTGAAGGCACAGTAGTCAATGTTCCACCGCAAGGAGGAAGAAAGCACCCTGATCAAAAAATGATTGCTGTCAATACCGAAAACATCCTTTTTATCTGTGGTGGAGCGTTTGATGGGATAGCAAGGCATATCGGGAAAAGGCTGAATACACAACCTATGGGCTTTAGCAAAACCACAGGCGCAATAGCTGCAGATCGTGAAAACCTGTTGCAGTATGTGACTGCACAAGATTTAAAAGCTTTTGGGCTGATTCCTGAATTGATTGGACGTCTTCCAGTATTGACTCACTTGGATCCTTTACACAAAGATGCTTTAAAGAGAATCTTAACTGAGCCAAAAAATGCTTTGGTTAAACAATACACCAAGCTTCTAGCAATGGAAGGTGTGGAATTGAAATTTGAAGAGAGCGCGTTAGACTTTATTGTGGACAAAGCCGTTGAATACAATCTCGGTGCCCGTGGCCTTCGTTCTATCTGTGAGGCGATCATCACCGATGCCATGTATGAGCTTCCTTCAGATGACAGCATTAAAGAGCTTACCATCGATGAAGACTACGCAAAATCACAATTTGATAAATCAAAATTTAAGCGACTTCAAGTGGCATAAATCAAAAACCCCGGCAGTAGTCGGGGTTTTTGATTTAAATTACTTCCAGAAAATCTTCATTTATTGTTTAATTCTAGAACCAATTTGGCAACTTTTTCGGATGCAGCATCCTCTCCTATCTTTTCACGGATCAAATCGTACCCCTGCAGCATTTCTCCTTTATATACCACATTGGTGAAAATACGCTGAAGTTCCTCACGTAGATTTTCAATCGTAAAGTCATTTTGAATCAGTTCTTTTACCACTTCTTTGCCTGCGATAAGGTTGGGCAATGAAATAAAAGGCACACGAATCAGTCTTTTGGCAATATGATAGGAAATAGAAGAAGTGCGATACACAACTATCTGCGGTACCCGAAAAAGAGCAGTTTCTAATGTGGCCGTTCCAGAAGTTACCACAGCGGCGGTTGCATGTGAAAGCAGGTCATAAGTTTGATTAAACACTACTTTTATTCCGGCTTTTCTGGCTAAATCATAGACAAAACCTGGCAAACTATCCACACCTGCAACTACAAATTGCGCATTAGGAAACTCCTTAACCAAATCAATCATCCGGTCCAGCATAGCATCCAATTCCTGCTTTCTACTGCCGGGAAGCAAAGCAATGATGGGCTGATAGCTCAATTCATTCTTTTGAAAGAAAAAGTCATGAGGCTTAAACTTCTTGATTTCATCCAAAAGCGGATTACCAACATAGTGAACTTTCATTCCAAACTTGGCAAAAAACTCCTGTTCGAAGGGAAGAATGGAATAAATCTGATTGGTGATCTCTTTGATTTTGAGCGCTCTCTTTTGGTTCCAAGCCCAGACTTTTGGAGGAATGTAGTAGTGAACAGGAATACCATTTTCCTTTGCAAAAGCTGCAATCTTCATATTGAACCCTCCATAATCCACCAAAATCAAAGCATCCGGACGATAAGCCAACAGATCACTTTTAATTACTTTCAAGTATTTCAAAACTTTTCGAAAGCCCAACACCACTTCCAAAAAGCCCATCAAAGCGACATCTGAATAATCAACCGCCAAATCAACACCTGCTTTTTTGGAATAGTCCCCTCCCATCCCACGAAACTTAATCGATGAATCTTGAACCCTTATGGCATGAACAAGGTTGGAAGCGTGTAAATCTCCCGATCGCTCGCCTGATATGATGTAGATTTTTTTCATTTAACCACAGAGAGCAAAGAGGATTTAAATCTTAACTCTCTTTATTCCGTCAACCAGTTTTAACACATTAAAATTAATTAGGAGTCCTGTAGAATACCCGCCAAGTTTCAAATAGGTAATCATTTGGGCCAAATGAATGTCCTTCATTTTTTTGACACTTTTCAATTCTAATACAACCTTACTTTCGACTACCATATCTAATCTGTAAGCACAATCGATTTGGATTCCGTCGAAAAATACAGGAAGTGGGCTCCCTTTAACGATACTAAAACCAGCTTTTTTTAGTCTATGGAAAAGACAATTTTGGTAGGTACTTTCTAAAAGGCCGGGGCCAAGTTGTTTATGGACAAAAATTGCTTCTCCAATAATCTTTTCAGTAATAGAAAAATCGTTCATGAAATTTTTATTTTGATTCAAAAACTAACTCATCACAAGTTAGAATACAAAATCAAAAAATCTCTAAAAGTATCTACCAATATCTCTGTGCTCTCCGTGGTGATTAAATTATTCCCCAAAGTATTCCACAAAATTCCTTGGAGTCTCATAGAGTTTAAGCTTGTAAAGGCCTCCGTTTGGAGTAATATCTTTTATTGCAGGCTCTAGAATCTTCCAAAACTCCATGACTAAGGTCTCACAGCTGGCTAATTTCCCTTGCATAAAATCCACATCGACATTCAGGTTTTTGTGATCTACCTTATCGATAACCAATCGCCTGATCAATGTGCTTAATTTTTTCAAATCCACCACAAACCCAGTCTCAGGGTCAGGCATTCCTTTTACAGTCACGATTAATTCAAAGTTATGTCCATGCCAGTTGACATTGGCACAGGGGCCAAAAACCTCGAAATTCTTTTCATCTGACCAGTTGGGATTCCAAAGCTTATGAGCAGCGTTGAAATGTTCCTTTCGGGAAACGTGAATCATAGTATCAATAAAGAATGGCAAAAATAGCCAAAATACTATGGGTAGAAAAACGGAGAATTAATCCCAATTAATAATTGTCCAAATAATCCAAAATTTCAATTAAGTTTTCATCCGTCTTCCAAGTCAACTTCTTGGACTTAGAAAGTTGCTCCAATTTCTGCTGCAAGTTTGAAGGCAAAACAGAAGAGAATGACTTCTGATTTCGTTTAAAACTTTGCCCTTTACCAGATACAATTAAAAATAACTCTTCCGATACCATCACTTTTCTTTTGGCTTCGGACTGAGAGTAACTGTCTACTTGAACATCAGAAAGTTTATAGCTTAACTCTTTGACTACATTAAGAGAGGCTCCCTCAAATATTTCTTGGTAGAGCATATTTTTAGACATTCCTATTTCAGAACCATTGACAAATCTTACAGAAAATCCCTGAGATGGATTCGCTAATTCAAGACTCTTTATTTCTGCAAATGTGATTTCTAAAAGTTTGCCTTCATTTAAAAACTCAAAAGTCTTATTTAGCAAATTAACTCTTCCCGATGCTTCTCTAACATGAGATTCATTTTGAAGGATTATTTTAGAATTTTGATAAGCCTCATCAAAATAAGGACTCCCATCAATTCCATTATTTTTTTCCTGAAGGATTGGACGTCCATCAGCAGTAGTAAGATTTACAATCTGACTATACCCTGACGATATAAATCCAATAAAAAAGGCGAAGAGAAAGATTGAATTTTTCATAAACGAATATAAAAAAAGCTGGCAGTGAATAACTGCCAGCTTTAATAGAATTAATACTAATTAACGAGTGATTGTCACGGTGAATCTTTTATGGTTTTCACCAGCAGGAATGCCTGGAGCACCTTCAAGATTTAATATAAATCTCACCGGTGAACCACCCGCAGGGATGCCACCAGCAATGACATTATATTTGACATAGGTACTAGAAGTATTGGGGGCTAGGGTAACCTTACCTGGAGAAACCAGGGTGTAGTGTGTACCAGCTACCGCTGTAGAAGTTGGATCTACATTGTAAGATACCTCAAGCGCAGTATTCTTTTGAACACCAATAAGCTGCACCTCCACGCTATCAACTCTGACAGTGGCTTGATTGACAGTTTTCGCAATTAGAGATTGAGCAGTTATACCAGGAATAGTGGCTGCTATTCTACCCAATGACTGATTGTTGAATTGAAACTCCTCAGGACCTTTGAAGGATTTATCTTCTGCTTCAAAGCAAGAAACCAACATCAATGAAGATACGAGGATTGCTAATGAATTAATGAAATACTTTTTCATATCGTTATTGATTAATAGCCAGGATTTTGAACAAGGAGTTTATTTAGTTCCACCTGAGCCTGTGGAATCGGTGCCAACACTCTTACATCAGTATACTGGATAGGACCTGTAGCACCTTTTCTGATGTCTTGACCAGTTCTCTTAAGGTCAAAGAATCTGTGACCTTCAAAGAACAATTCAAGTCTTCTTTCTGCAAAAACTGCAGCAATAGCCTCGGCAGGATCAGTAGTAGATACGGCAGAGTTAAATGCAGCTGGGAATCTTCTTGCTCTGATGGTATTAAGGTCACTCAAGCCTTCTGTCAATTTCCCTTGTCTGATGCGTGCTTCAGCACGGATCAAATACAGTTCTGATAATCTGATCAAAGGAACATTGTCAGTAAATGGACCTATAGCACCCACATATTTTCTAGAAAACAGAGCAGTTTGTCCTTGCTTCGTATCAGAAATAAAGTTCTCAAATCTGGAATCTTGAGGAAGGTACTGAGACAGCAAATCAGGAGTAGGAATTACGTCACCCCAACCACCAGAACCTGCAACTGGACCGCCTTGTCTGAGTGTCAATGAATTTAGAGACTCATTAAAGCCGAGAGTTTCAGTTTGAGCATTATAAGCTAGCTCAAATACAGATTCCGGGTTAGGAGCTGAGGTAAATGCCGCTCTATAGTTGGAAGCCACAGCTGAAGAATTGATCAAAGTAGCTGGGGTAGCACCTATAGCAGAGGTAGCGCTTGCTTCAGCATCCGCCCACTTTGACTGATACAGATACACTCTGGAAAGTAGCGCATGAGCAGCAGCTTGGGTAGCTCTAAATCTGTTAGTGCCGGTTAATAACCCAATTGCTTCTTTCAAATCTTTCTCAATCAAATCATAAACTTCTCTATTTGTAGATCGTGGTCTAAAATCCGCCTGAGATGCTGTAGAAACAGGTTCTGTTCTAATAATAACAGAAAGATTGAATCCGTTAACCTCACGACCTGGCTCATAACCATAAACTCTAGCCAAATCAAAATAGAGAAGTGCTCTAAGAAATAGGGATTCTCCTCTTAACTGATTTGCTTCTGTAGTTGTAGTGATCTTAGTAAGATCGGTGGCCAAAATGTAGTTAACCTCATTTATAGCACCGTAGTTATTACCCCAGATATTGAAATGAACACCAAAGTTGTTGATAGTCCAAGTTAAATATCTGTTTGACTGAGCATTGGTAACTGTTGCATTGTCTGCCAAAGCATCAGGTCCCAACATGAATCTCGCACCATAATAATCAGATCCCTGAAGCCTATCATAAACTGAAATCAACAAAGATCTTACACCAGTGATATCCTGAAGTGCGACATTAGCACTCACGCTTTGTCTAGGTTCAGTATTCAAAGCTTCTTCACAGCTAGTAACTCCTAGCAGTATTGTGCTTAATGAAAGTGTATATAGTAATTTTTTCATGACTTTTTAATTAAAATGCTACAGTTACACCACCAGTAATTTGTTTAGCCTGTGGATATCTACCGATATCAGTAGCAAGCAATTCAGGATCAAATCCAGTATAGGAAGTGAAAGTAGCTAGGTTGATACCCTGCAAGAAGAATCTAACTTGTCTTAAATTCATTCTCTCTACAAGAGTCGAAGGCAGATTATAACCCAATGTTACTTGCTTCAGACGAATGTAAGATGCATCCTCCATTTGTTTGGTAGAGAATATATTAGCTCTAGAACCTGTTACTCCTGGTTCTACCCCTTCATAAGCCTTAGGAACATCTGTGATGTCGCCAGGCTGTTGCCATCTTCTCAACTGAGATTTAGCTTGGTTCCAACCTGCACCACCAGCAGCTTCGTGGAAGAATGCCGTGTTGTTTAGGTTCATGTTACCCCACTGTCCTTGGAAGAACACTTCAAGAGTCAAGCCTTTGTAAGAGAAGGTATTGGTCAAACCACCAAATCCTTTAGGAAGAGGAGTTCCAGCATATCTTGCATCTCTACCTTGAGGGTTGTAAGTAATGTTATTCAAGGTATCCAAATACATAGCACGTCCGTCTGCAGGGTTTACACCAGCAAATTGAGGGTACCAGTAGATAGATACAGGATAACCTACACGCAAGGTGGTACCGATGGTTTCTCTTCCATCCAGCGCCAAGATTTCATTTCTTTGGAATGACACGTTGAATGATGTAGACCACTTGAAGTCACCTTTGTCAATATTTACGGTGTTCAATTCGATCTCCAATCCTTGATTTTGAACTTTACCAATATTTTTGGTGATAGATCCAAAGCCTGAATCTACTGGCAATGCAGCGTTGAGGAGTAGGTCTTTGTTTACACGATCATAAACTTCAACAGCACCAAAAACTCTACTTCCAAAAATTGCAAAGTCAAGTCCTAGGTTGATGGTTTCAGCTTTTTCCCAAGAAAGATCATCGTTACCCAATTGAGAAGGACGAATACCTGGCAAACCTACGTAGTTACCTCCACCACCAAATAGTGCTCTCGAAGCAAAATTGCCAATGCTGGAGTTACCTGTGATACCGTAGCTAGCTCTGATTTTCAAATCATCAACCCAAGTCACGTTCTTCATGAAATCTTCGGAAGAAATTCTGTAAGCCAACGCTCCTGAATAGAAAAGCCCCCATCTGTTGTTAATTCCAAATCTAGAGGAACCGTCGTATCGAGCTGTAGCAGTAGCCAAATACTTGTCTTTGTAATCATACTTTGCGTTGGCAAAGAATGAACCTACTTTCCAGGTAGTATAGAATCCACCCACTGCGAATGGAGTTGCAGCATTTTGCAAGGATCTGAACAAACCATTAGGGAAACCTTGACCAGTTGCGTTAAATTCTTCGTTTTCTTCAACTCTGAATTCTGTACCTGCCAATACGTTTACGCTGTGTATCTTATTGAAAGTGTTGGTATAGGTGATGGTGTGGTTCGTGTTCCAGTTAAGCAAAGTACGGCTTGCAACCGCTGCAGAACCACCGGTAGGTGCAAATTGAGGCACACGAGCATCTCGGTAGTTATCATCTCTAGCAACCGCATAGTCAACACCTACAAATGATCTCCATCTTAACTTGTTGCTAATTTTGTAATTAGCAGCAAGGCTTGATACAGTTTGATTTCTTACAAGCTTTCTAGTCTCAAATTCAACAGACTGCACCAAGTTATATCCGAAGGTACCTGGTAGTGGAGCATTGTAAGTTCCGTCTTCCTTGAAAATTGGTTGATTTGGCAAAGTAAATAATGCTGCAAAGAACGGAGAGTTAATGAATGCACCGTCTGCGATAGCACCGTTTTGAGTAGTTGTAGCCAAGCTCATGTTCACATCAAAGGACAATCTGTCATTTGCTTTATGATCTAGGTTCAAACGAACGGTACCTCTTTCAAAATCAGATTTAATTACTTGACCTTCATTTAGGTTGTAAGAAGCACTTAGGAAGAACTTTGTTCTTTCATCCCCGCCATTTGCACTGAAGTCAACAATTCGGCTCTTTCCGGTTCTATAAACTGCTTCTTGCCAATCGGTATTTTGAACAGTTGCTGGATCACCATAAATATTCACTGCCAATTGTCTAGCATTGTCCAAGGAAGTACCGTTGGTCGCACTTGGACCAAGTCTTCTGAATCTGTTTTGGAATGCCTCAATCTTCATGGTAGCCAGTTCAGGAGCGGTCAAGGTTGGAATTACTTTGATTGCTTCTACTGTACCTTCCTGTAGGGAGAGGTTGAATTGAGTTTTACCAGCTTTACCCTTTTTGGTAGTGATGATTACTACACCGTTTGCAGCTTGAGCACCGTAGATTGCGGCTGTAGCAGCGTCTTTCAATACCTCGATCGACTGAATGTCGTTAGGGTTGATAGAGTTAAGAAGGTTGTTGGAAGCTTGTCCTCCCAATGCACCAGAAGCGACTTGAACTCCATCAACAATGTAGAGAGGGTCACTACCTGCATTGATTGAACCCACACCTCTAACTCTTACGTTGATTCCCCCACCTGGAGCACCTGATGTTGCAGTAACCTGAACACCTGCAGCACGTCCTTGTAAGGCTCTGTCAAAAGATTGAACTGGCATGTTTTCAATTGCTTCGCCTTTTACAGAGGCAATTGAACCAGTTACTTCTCTTTTCGGTGTAGCACCATAACCCACGATCACTACCTCACTCAAGGCAGTCACGTCTGGATCAAGTGATACGTCGATTCGGGTTCTAGTTCCGATTGACTGTTCTTGGGTAAGAAGTCCAACGAAACTAAAAACTAGAATCCTACTTCCCTCTGGAACCTCCAAAGAGTACATACCGTCAATATCGGTGGCAACTCCTATCGAAGTGCCTTTGACAGTTACTGATGCGCCTGGAATCGGCAATCCATCTTCATTGGATTTTACCGTACCAGTGATCACACGACTCTGTGCAAATGCTACTGCACTCGCAAAAAGAAGCATGAGTCCTAGAAGTAAAACTTTCCTCATATTGGTTAGATTTTGGTTTAATAAACTCAATGATATTTCGAAAAACCGAATATCTCAAATGGGATACAAAAAATAAGAGGGAAAAGTTTAATCTAGAATCCGCATAGAATTGAAGGAAATTCAGCCAAAATCAGAACATAATTCCGTTTTAGAAAAAACTTTAAACCGATCCGTTTATTTATTCTGTTAATTCAATGTTAACAAAAGTTAATTTTTTGATTTTTTTTTAAGCCACTCATAAAAAAATCAGAATAAGATCGATTAAAATTTAAAATTCTAGAGGGTTGAGCCTCAAAATTTGGTCATTGATCCAATTAGATGATGCCTAGATTCAAATAAAAATCAATTTTATTTGAGAAATAAAACAATATTTTGAGAGTTTGAAATATATGATAACTAGTATACTGATATCCTTATATATAAAATAGAATAGTCAAGATAAAGTCAATATATCAAAATTATATTTTGATTATAATACTTTAATTGTAATTCTTCGATTGAGTGCTTGGTTTTCAGCAGTGGTATTGGGCACCATTGGTTCTTTGTCTCCTTTTCCTTCGACTAGGACTCGACCTGGGTGCAAACCCGCATTAACCAAAAATTGTTGGACACTTTTGGCTCGTTGCAAACTTAAGGTTTGGTTATAACTCGCACTTCCCACATTATCGGTATGCCCTGAAATCAGGATATTCACGTTTGGATTTTCCAGGAGAAACTTTTGCAACCTTTTCAGTGAAGAAAGAGATTCTGGCTTGAGATCAAACTTGTCAAAATCAAAAAATACATTTTCAAACACAAACTCCTCTCCCGGTGATACAGGTACCAGCTCGACTTTAAGATCTTTTACATTTTTGATTTTATCCCGTTCAACATTGTAAATTTTGGGTAAATACCCTTTTTTTTCCACGTATAGGCCCGATATCGCCTTGTCGGGATACAGCATCATGAAATCCCCAGTCTTTCCATCTGACTGAAACTCGTAAAGGGTGCTATCATTGGTTAGAGAGACAAGGGAAAGTGTCGCACTGATTGGTTGTCCCGTTTTTGCATTAAAGACCTTGCCTTCAGTGACTGTAAGATTTTCACCAATGTAAATCTCTTCTGGAAACTTAAATCGATAAAGTAGCGACCTATCTTTTGTACCATCAGAAGTATTCAACTCAGTATAGTAAGCGTAATCTTTCTTTGCTGTGATGAATAAGGCTACTTGATCCAAATGGTCATTGATGGGTAGGCCAAGGTTTTCGGGAGAATTAAAAACTCCATTTTTAACCCTAGAAAGAAAAATATCCATGCCTCCAAATCCCTGGTGTCCGTCGGATGCGAAAAACAGGATCTCATTGTTGAAGAACATGAAGGGGGAAATCTCATCTTTTTGCGTATTGACTATAGCTCCCAGATTTTTTGCCTCCGACCAACCGCCATCTGTTTGTCTCACCGTATACCAAATGTCGTTTCCACCATAACCGCCTTTACGATTGGAAGAGAAAAAAAGAATTCTGCCATCTGCTGAAAGAGAAGGTTGAGATTCCCAAGATCTGGAATTTACCTTAGGCCCCATATTGGTTGGCCTTTGCCAGGCTCCATTAATTCGATAAGCGACATACAAGTCGCAGCTTCCCTGAGAGTCTGGTGCGTCACAGGAAGTATATATTAAGATATTCCCATCTGCAGTAATCGAACAGGTCCCTTCATTATAGGGTGAATTGATCGTTTGGGCAATACTTTGTGGCTTGGTCCAACCACCGGTGTTGGTTAAAAAAGCAGTATAAATATCCTCTTTGTCAAAATTTCCGGTACCATCTCTTTTCGTGAACAAAATTTGCTCACCATCCGCAGTCAATACTGGAAAATATTGAAGCTGAAACTCATTGAGAGGAGAATGAAGAACCTCTTTTTGGATAGTTTGCACTTTATCCAATTGATGACTTAGAAAATCAATTTTCTCCTTCATCTGGACATAGTAAAGGTTTTTCTTAAAACCCTCATCAAACAAGGGATCCACCTCCTGAAACTGCCGATAGGCTTCGGTAAATTTACCTTGCTTCAAATAAAGATTGGTAAAAAGCCATCCAAAATCAGTCACATTCTTTGGCTTTGCATTTTTCCCTGTAAGCTTAGCTTTCCCCTGCAAACCTATTTTCTCTGCTTCCTCCAGCCTTCCTAAGGTCATCAACACCTGGGCTGCTTTGACATAGGCTTCCAAAAATGACGCTTCACGTGTAATCGCTGATTTATAACTCAGTAAGGCTTCCTCGTATTTCCGCAGCGCGGTCAATTCCTCACCCTCCTGAAAAAGTTTTATGGCTCTCCCATCTATTATCGAATAGGTTTGCGATTGGGCAGAAAATGCAAGGAGCAGTAGGAAAACTAAATAGAGAACAGGGCGCATGGACTCAGGGGATGTCCATAAATTTATGGGTTTGGAGGGATATTTTCCAAGTCGGGTGATTTTTCACGTACTCAATGATCTCAGGAGTGAGCTTGGAGGACTTGCTCCACTCGGGTTGAAGGCGAAGTTCGCAGCTTTCATTCACCAACTTGGCATGATCCTCCGCAAAATCAAAATCACTCTTATTATATATGACCACTTTCAGCTCGTCTGCTTCAGCATAAATGGAAGGATGTGGCTTTTTGAATTTCTTTGGAGAAAAGCACACCCAATCAAAGTCTCCCGAAAATGGATGCGCTCCGGAAGTTTCGATATTGGTAGTGAATCCCTTTTTCTTCAACAACTTAGTCAGCGGATCGAGGTTATACATCAAAGGTTCGCCTCCGGTGATGACAACCAATCTTCCCGGAAAAGCCAAAGCATCTTCAACGATTTTCTCAATGGATAGGAGAGGCCATTTAGCAGCTTCCCAGGATTCCTTAACATCGCACCAGACGCAACCCACATCACAACCTCCCAGCCGGATAAAATAAGCGGGATGTCCGGTAAATCTGCCTTCTCCTTGGATGGTGTAAAAAGCTTCCATGATGGGAAGCTGAAGCCCTGAGGCTACTAATTGCGGGGTAGTCTGTGCTACCAAATCGAGTGTGTGCATGAATTTTTGGTAAAGCGGGTGATTCGACCGCTGAATGAAGCACAAAGGTAGGAGGAAATTACGACTTACGAATGACGATTTACGACATCACTGAGAACCTCAAACCTGATTCTTAGAAGTTACCCTTTTGAATTTAGGATTGATGTGCAACAAAAGTCGTAAATCCGAAATCGTCAATCGTCAATAAAACCTCACAACTCCTTCCACATCAAAATCCTATAATTCTCAAACCAACATTAAAAAACCAGCAGACATTGAGGCAAGAAAAAGCTGGAGAAAAATCCCCTGCCTTACGCTCTAACTTAGAAATTCAATGATCTTTTTTCTGTTGAAATAAATCAATCCGGCTATTCCGACAATCTTAAACAGAATCGCCAACATAAGTAGGTAATCCCCATTTGGGTTTCCATTGATTTTAAAATAGGCACCTAGAAAAGCTCCCCAATAACTAAATAAAATCAGTTTTAACATCTGTTTATTACTCTTTCCCATAGCCATTTAATTCATTTTCAATTTTACCGAGGATCGTAAAGTATTAAAATACCCTGAATAGGGTATTTTTCATAGTTTTCTTGGCAAAAAATCAGTGAATCAACTTTTTACGAAGTACACAAATCACAACTCCTTCCACATCACCACCCGATAATCCTCCACCCCACCCTTTGGGATAACCTCCATGATTTTAAAGCCTCGGCTCAATCCGAAGGTAATCATGGCTGGAAAGCGATTGCGAGTTTTGAAATAAATTGACTTGAAGCCTTTTTCCCTTGCCCAATTCTCCTGATACTCTGCCAATGTATCTGCAATTCCCTGTTTGCGAAACTCAGGCCTAACTCCTCCCATCCAGGAATAAAAAGAATCCGGTGTGTCACTTTGATAGCCTACTTTAAAACCCAACAACTCTCCATCTTTTTCAGCTACCAAAGCCAAATGAAGTCGATGCTTCAAGCGTTCGGTATAAAAATCCAAAGACGCCTTCCCCGGAAACTCAGGAATCTGCTCGTGAACCCAGAGGAGCTCTGCGGGAGAAGCTTCTCTAATTTTAAATGTGAAATTTGAAGTTGTCATTTTTGATTTACGAGGTACGAATTACGATTTACGACCCTGTTTTGAACCTCAATCGTTGTAACCTGAAGGTAACCTTCTGGAAATTAGGACGGAAGTTCAGATTTAGGCCGTAAATCGTCATTCGTAAATCGTAATTAAGGATTAATTCTTTTTCACCGTCGGATACGTCACCCCGAGCTGCTGCAAATAGGTATCGTACTTCGTTTCATCGTAGTAGAATTTCTCCAACTGAGGACGGAACTGCTTCATGATGCCTTCATTCAGGTAGATTGGTGGTGCATCATCTTTGGTGATCATCGGCTTGTAGGTTTCTTCTTTGGTTTGCACATTTTTGAAATAATCCCAGGCCTGATCGACTAACTCAGGCTGAAGTAAAAAGTCCAAAATCGTCATGGCTTCAGCTTTTGCTCCAGCAGTCACGCCCTTATGAGCGATGGGTGTCGCCATCGCAATGGCATTGCTCCAGTGGTGACCGGGAAGTCCGGGAATATTGGAAGGAAACCTCAAAGTAACCGTCGGTACCACCCAAGACACATCTCCAATGTCATCCGAACCGCCTGAAATCGGCTCTACTACAGGAAGCCCCAACGTATCTAACTTGGTAGGCATTCCTTCCTCTTTGGAGCCCAATTCTTTTTGAATGGCTTTCGCCAAGGTCTGATCATTTTCATCCCAAGTCGGCAAGCCCACCTTGAGGATGTTTTGATACATTTTTTCCGCAATCACCTTATTAAAGTGTCTTGGCCAAGCCGTTCCCAATACTTTCGAAGTCATGGTTGTACCCGTCATCAAGGCTGCACCTTTGGCAATATCATTGGCTTGGGCATACATTTCCATGATGCCGTCATACTTCACATCGCGGAAATAGTACCAAATCGAAGCTTTGGAAGGTACGACATTCGGCTGATCTCCCCCATCTGTAATGACCGAGTGCGACCGTTTCAAAGGATGCAAATGCTCCCGCTTGTAGTTCCAGCCGATATTCATCAGTTCCACGGCATCGGCAGCACTTTTCCCTCTCCAAGGCGCACCGGCTGAGTGAGCGGCGTCTCCCGAAAAGGTGTATTCCACAGAGATCAAGCCCGTACCGCTCGCCTGACCCCAGCTCACACCCAGGTTATTGGCCACATGGGTAAAAATGCAGAGATCCACTCCATCAAACTTCCCATCTCTTGCAAACCAAGCTTTCGCAGCCACCAATTCTTCTGCAATTCCAGGCCAAAGAACCAGTGTACCGCCAATTTTTTCACGCTCCATGATTTGCTTTACGGCCAAGGCAGCAGTGATATTCAGCGGAATTCCTGCATTGTGACCTTCACCATGTCCCGGAGCTCCTTCGACCATGGGTTTGTGGTAAGCCACTCCTGGATACTGGGAGGCTTTAGGGATATTATCCACGTCCGAACCCAAAGCAATCACAGGTCCTTCACCATTTTTCCAAGTAGCAAACCATGCGGTCGGGATTCCTGAAACACCTCGTTCGATAGTAAACCCATTTTTCTCCAAAATCCCCGTCAGGTACTTCGATGACTCGACTTCCTGAAAGCCAAGCTCAGCGAAGGAGAAAATCTTGTCCACCATCACCTGGCTTTGCTTGTGATTGGCTTGGACGATTTGGGCAGCTTCGGCTTTGAGCGCCTCGATTTGCTTGGGAGTGTATTTTTTCTGGGGAAAAGCCGAAAGGCAGATTCCTCCGGCCAAGGCAAGTGTGATCAGTAAGTTCTTCCTCATAAGGTCGGTTGGTTAGGTTTGGGAAAGTACAAAAAAGCTCCAAGTGCCTCAAACAAAATTGATCAGTGGACAAAATCCCGATTTGGGAGGAATTGGAAATTTGACTACCAAAGCCGCCTGATTTTTCTATTTTTGCAGGCATTTAGTCAAAAAATCAAGAAAATTTCAATCATGGCGGAGTACAACTTCAGGGAAATCGAGCAAAAATGGCAAGGCTACTGGAAAGAAAAAGGCACCTTTAAAGCCGAAGTGGACACCCATCGTCCCAAGTTTTATTCCCTCGACATGTTTCCTTACCCATCCGGTGCTGGGCTTCACGTTGGTCACCCGCTGGGCTATATTGCTTCTGACATCGTCTCAAGATTCAAAATGCTGAAGGGCTTCAATGTCCTGCATCCGATGGGCTATGATTCCTTTGGATTGCCTGCTGAGCAATACGCGATCCAAACCGGGCAGCATCCCGCCATCACCACCGAGCAAAATATCACCCGCTATACCGAGCAACTAAAGAATATTGGCTTCGCCTTTGATTGGGATCGGGAAGTCCGTACTTCAGATCCATCCTATTACAAGTGGACTCAGTGGATTTTCATGCAGCTGTTCAACAGCTACTATGACCACGACGCGGACAAAGCGCTTTCGATCTCTTCGCTTATTTCCCGATTTGAAAAAGAAGGAAATGCCAATGTCAAAGCGGTGTGTGATGAAGATACCCCAACTTTTAGCGCAGCGGAATGGAATGCTTTTTCTGAAAAAGAAAAGCAGGAAATGCTGCTCAAATACCGATTGACTTTCTTGGCTGAGACGACTGTAAACTGGTGTCCGGCACTGGGAACCGTACTTTCAAATGATGAAGTAAAAGACGGATTCTCCGAGCGAGGCGGCCATCCTGTGGAGCGCAAGAAAATGATGCAGTGGTCCATGCGGATCACTGCTTATGCAGACCGGCTTTTGCAAGGCTTGGAAAAAGTGGACTGGTCCGAACCGATCAAAGAAATGCAACGCAACTGGATCGGAAAGTCGATCGGTGCGGAAGTGCTCTTCGATGTGAAGGGTTCTAATAAAAAAATCAAAGTGTTCACCACCCGGGTGGATACCATTTTCGGAGTAACCTATTTGGCGTTGGCACCGGAATCTGACTTGGCGGCCGAACTCGTCACCGACGATCAGCGGGAAACTGCCGAAGCCTATATCCAAGTAGCCAAAAACCGCTCAGAGCGCGAGCGAATGAGCGATGTAAAGACCATTTCCGGTGCTTTCACCGGATCCTTCGCGATCAATCCGTTTAATGGGGAGGAAATCCAAATCTGGGTGGCCGATTACGTTTTGGCTGGATACGGAACTGGTGCAGTGATGGCCGTTCCTGCACATGACGAGCGTGACTACAACTTTGCCAAGCACTTCGACTTGGAAATTCGCCAAGTGATTGAAGGCTCGATGGAAAACGGTTCCTTCCCGGGAAAAGGCGGTTTAATCATCAATTCGGGCTTTATTTCTGGGCTTTACATGAAGGAAGCGATGCAGAAATGCATTGAGTTTCTAGAAGAAAAAGGAATCGGAAAGGGCAAAATCCAGTTCAGAATGCGGGATGCGATCTTCACCCGGCAGCGTTATTGGGGCGAACCGCTACCTGTCTATTTCAAAGAGGGATTGCCTTACTTGATCGAAGAAAAAGACCTGCCTTTGGTTCTTCCTGAAGTAGACAAATATTTACCTACCGAAGACGGCGAACCTCCACTCGGACGAGCCAAAGACTGGACTTACAAAACGGCAGACGGAGAATATCCTTTAGAACTCTCCACCATGCCGGGTTGGGCGGGATCGAGCTGGTACTTTTTCCGCTACATGGATCCGAAAAACGACGCGGTCTTTGCAGACAAAGCTAAAACCGATTACTGGGGTGCCGTGGACTTGTACATCGGAGGTTCCGAGCATGCAACCGGCCACTTGCTATACTCCCGTTTCTGGACCAAGTTTTTGTACGACTTGGGTGTGGTGAGCATCGACGAACCTTTCCAAAAGATGATCAACCAAGGGATGATTCAGGGAAGGTCGAATTTTGTGTATCGATTGAAAGGCAGCAATACATTTGTTTCTTATGGTCTAAAAGACCAATACGACACCTCCGCCATGCACGTGGATGTAAATATCGTCCACAACGATCATCTGAATCTGGAGAAGTTCAAAGCTTGGAGACCTGACTTAGCCGATGCAGAATTTATCCTGGAAGACGGTAAGTACCTCTGTGGATCGGAAGTAGAAAAAATGTCCAAATCCAAGTACAACGTGGTCAATCCCGACGACATCATCGAGCGCTACGGGGCCGATACCCTGAGATTGTATGAGATGTTCTTGGGACCTTTGGAGCAATTCAAACCTTGGAATACCAATGGCATCGACGGGGTGTATAAATTCCTGAGAAAGGTGTGGAACCTTTACCATAATGCAGCTGGTGAATTTGCCGTTTCCGATGAAAAAGCTAGCAAGGAAGAACTCAAAGCCCTTCACAAAGCTATCAAGAAGATGGAGGAAGACATGGCCAATTATTCCTTCAATACCTCAGTGTCCAGCTTTATGATTTGCGTCAACGAGCTGACAGCTTTAAAATGCAACAAGCGGGAAGTATTGGAGCCTTTGGCGGTTTTGATTTCTCCATACGCACCGCATATATCTGAAGAACTCTGGTCGTTGTTGGGTCATTCAGGGTCAATCACCACTGCGAATTTCCCTGAGTTTAAGGAAGAGTACTTGGTTGAAAGCAACTTTGAATATCCGGTCATGATCAATGGCAAGATGCGTGCAAAGTTGGATTTACCTCTTACACTTTCTATTCCCGAAATCGAAAAAGCTGCTTTGGCTGATGCTTCCGTTCAAAAATGGCTGGAAGGAAAAGCTCCTAAGAAAGTGATTATCGTACCAGGTAAGATTGTGAATTTGGTGGTTTAGGCTCATGTACTAGAAAAAATTAAAGGGGAGACTTGGTTTCCCCTTTTTCATTTTCTGATTTACCTTGTTTTCGATTTCAGCCAAAAATGATCCTCTACACCTTTCCCGTACGCACCGCATTTATCGACCGTGACCTGGAAATGATCCGTCCGGTGGCTGAAATTAAATCGTTGGAATTTACTCAAAGCCCGGTAAAACTTCCATTTTACTTTATTCTCCAGTTTTTTCAACTGCTTTGGTTTTTGCCTCGCACCAGCCAATACCTCTGCTTTTTCGGGGGGTATCACAGCGTCTTGCCGGTTTGGTTTGGAAAAGTGTTTGGAAAAAAGTGCACCATCCAAGCCGGAGGCACCGATTGCATCCATATGCCTGAGATCGGTTATGGGAATTTCAGGAAGAAATGGCTGCGTATAGCCACGGTTTATTCTTTCAAAAATTGCTCATTGATTTTGCCGGTGGCAGAAGCTTTGGTCAAGCAGGACTATTCTTATGATCCACAGATCAATCCAATGCAAGGATTGCTGAATTTAATTCCTGACTTGAAGACTCCGATTCAGGTGATTCCAAACGGGTTTGATACAGATTTTTGGAGAGATCTCGGAAAAACACGAAAGCCTTTGAGCTTTATTTCCGTAGCCACAGGCACTTCCAATCCTTCAAGGGCAATAGTCAAGGGCTATGATTTGATCGAAAAATTGGCCGAGCACCATCTCGATTGGACGTTTACCTTAGTGGGTGATTCAGTCTACTCCTCTCCAAATCCCAATGTGACCGTTTTGGGAAAAATGAAGCCCACTGATCTTTTGGACCTTTACAATTCACACCAATTCTACCTTCAGCTTTCCACTTCCGAAGGATTCCCAAATGCGCTAGGCGAAGCCATGGCTGCAGGTTGTGTACCGATTGGGTCCGCTGTTGGGGCGATTCCGGAGATTATTGGAGATACGGGAATTGTATTGGCTAAAAAAAACATCTCTATTTTGGAAAATCAATTACAAAAATTAATCTCCCAACCCATCCCGCTCTCTTCGGCATGTAAGCGGATCAAAACCCATTTTTCGTTTACCAACCGGAAAACAAAGCTGATCAACTGCCTAGGCCTGTGACTCCTATCACTGAACCCGCATTTTGTAGCATTTACCTTTAACTCACATTCTTTACTCCGTTCAGCAAGCTTGTCTAAGAGAGCTGAATAGAAATGAGAAAAAAGGATTTTGGATTAAAGGGTTAATTAAATGGGAAAGCCTTCACGAAATTTTCGTGAAGGTTTTTTTGTTTTTGCGCCCAAATTCAGAATCTTTTGAAAATCAAATTTTTAGACACCTGAAAACCACTTTTTCTACTTTTTACATTTTTTATCCAAAAACCAATGATTTTTTAAACCAGATTTTCTAAATCTTACAAAATCTTCAAAAAAAGAAGCATAAAAAAAGGGAGCCTTTTTGAAATTAGGCTCCCAGGGAGGGTTTATTGTTAATGGATTAAAACCATATAAACTTTGGCAAAGCGCTGGGTTGAGCAACTATTATGTCTGCAAAAGTTTCTTAAACGTATGAAAACAGAACAAACAATCAAAATTTCAATAAAAAATTTCTCATTTATTTTTCACTAATTCTCTGAAATGCTTTCGGAGTATGCTGAAATTCCTTCTTGAAGGCCCTGATAAAATTGGTCAAATTGTTAAAACCAGACATCAGACAGACTTCCTGAATCTGAAATCCACCCATGACTAAGTAATACCTAGCCAACTTCAATCGCTCTTTGACCACATACTCCATGGGGGTAAGACCCAACTCATTTTTGAAGGTCCTCAAAAAGTGCGCTTTACTCATACAGGCTTGGGAAGCCAATTCTTCCAATTGCAGATTTTCCCGAATATTCTT
The DNA here is from genome assembly GCF_042657405.1 of Algoriphagus aquatilis. NCBI lineage: Bacteria > Pseudomonadati > Bacteroidota > Cytophagia > Cytophagales > Cyclobacteriaceae > Algoriphagus > Algoriphagus aquatilis. Next base: position 162,457 of record NZ_JBHSKS010000009.1, on the reverse strand, counting down.
CTTGATATACTCCACCACATGAGCGAGCCGATTACTTCCAGACAATTCCTTGTACGTCTTCTCCAGCATTTCTCTCGCTTGGGTCTGAGTCAACCGAATCAAAAGTTCTTTCAAAGCCAATGAGGCAATGAGATCTTTTTCACGCGATCTTTCCTTGACACCAATTCTCACAAAACGATTGATGATTTCAGAAAGATCTTGAGTATTGATCAGGTGAAAGTAGGAAAGATCCAAGCCCCATTCTTGGGTCAATACCTTGGACGAAAATCGTTCATTCAGAAGATTGAAAGTATTCTCAATCATTTCTTTGGAGATCGACAGCGCAATGCATTGGGTGGGATTATCCCAATGAGCCTCAGGAAAATCAATCTTCATCACTTCATTGGGAGGCACGATCACCGATTCACCTGGCATGTAGTCAAAACCGGGCCGGTCAAAAAGATGCATTACCTTTTTTCCCTTCAACATGGTAGTCAAGACCAAATCTCCGAAAACCAAATTGACTTTTTCGGCTGATTGATGGGTTTCAAAAATATTCAACTCACAATTATCAAGGGTGTAAGTAGTCCGATTCTCCACCAGCGTTTTCAGGTCATGAGGATTTCTCCAGAATACTCCTGGGAACTGTGTTTTTTGGGTCATTGTATGGTATCCTAATTTTTAACCAATTGGAAGAGAATGAAAAATAATGAGCTTTTGAAAAAAGAAACCTGAGAAAAGTCACTTTATGCAGATTTCTTGATCATCGAGTACAATTTTTACAGAATAAACATTGGGAATTTTGGATGTAACCAAAATAACCCAAAACTATGGAAACACTAACGTATGCTCAGGCCAAGCCTGTAGATCGCCCGTTGATCAAAGAAAAATACGATCACTTCATCGGTGGTGAGTGGGTAAAACCATCCTCTGGAGAATACTTTGAAAACATCTCCCCTATAGATGGAAAGCCCTTTGCAAAAGCGGCCCGAGGAAATAAAGAGGATATCGAAAAGGCTTTGGATGCCGCTCACTCTGCATTTGTCACCTGGTCCAAAACCCCAGCTGCGGAGCGAAGCAGAATTCTGTTAAAGATCGCAGATGTGATGGAAGCAAATCTTGAACTTTTGGCGAGAGTAGAAACCATCGACAACGGAAAGGCTATCCGAGAAACACGCGCGGCTGATCTTCCGCTTTGCATTGACCATTTCAGATACTTTGCCGGTGTAATCCGAGCTGATGAAAGCTCCATGTCAGAGCATGATGAGACTACCGTCAGCATCAACCTCCATGAGCCTCTGGGCGTGGTGGGTCAAATCATCCCTTGGAACTTCCCGCTTCTCATGGCTACCTGGAAAATCGCTCCTGCCCTGGCAGCCGGCTGCTGCACAGTAGTAAAACCAGCCGAACAAACCCCAACCAGTATCATGGTATTGATGGATCTGATTGCTGACATCGTCCCTCCGGGAGTCATCAATGTGGTCACAGGATTTGGAATTGAAGCTGGAAAACCTCTTGCCACATCTACGAGAGTGGCCAAAGTGGCATTTACCGGTGAGACGACCACAGGCAGACTGATCATGCAATATGCATCTGAAAATCTGATCCCGGTCACCATGGAATTGGGCGGAAAATCTCCAAACATCTTTATGAAATCCGTAGCGGATGCCGACGACGAATTTTTCGACAAGGCAGTAGAAGGAGCCGTCATGTTTGCTCTGAACCAAGGAGAAGTCTGTACCTGCCCTTCCAGAATTCTGGTTCATGAGGACATCTACGACGTCTTCATGGAGCGGGTGATTGCCCGTACAAAGGCAATCAAATTAGGCCACCCCATGGCAGAAGACACCATGATGGGTGCTCAAGCTTCCAATGATCAGTATGAAAAAATTCTTTCCTACATCGAAATCGGCAAAGAAGAAGGGGCTGAAGTACTCGTAGGCGGAGCTAAAACAGGATTGAATTCAGGATTAGAAAACGGCTACTACATTCAGCCCACCATTCTCAAAGGCCACAACAAAATGCGGGTCTTTCAGGAGGAAATCTTCGGCCCAGTCACTTGTGTTACCACCTTCAAAACCACCGAAGAAGCGATCGCAATTGCCAACGACACCATGTATGGTCTTGGAGCAGGACTTTGGTCCAGAGACGCTCACGAGCTCTATCAGGTACCTCGAGCGATTCAAGCAGGCCGCGTTTGGGTCAACTGCTACCATGCATACCCATCTCATGCGCCTTTTGGCGGCTATAAAAAGTCAGGTTTTGGCAGAGAGACTCATTTGATGATGCTCAATCACTACCGTCAAACCAAAAACATGCTGATTTCCTACAGCAAGCAGAAACTAGGATTTTTCTAACGCTGGGTTTATTGTCCGAGAGAAGCAGGATTTTTCTGCTTCTCTCTTTTCATTTGCCAAAAACATGAATCAAATCCAACGTATCCTATCCACTTCGGCTGCTGAAGCAGTAATTGATCAGCTTCGCAAAAAGCATGGCACCGAGCTCATGTTTCATCAAAGCGGTGGATGCTGTGACGGTTTGGCTCCGATGTGCTTTGAAAAAGGAGAGTTTAGATTAGGTTCGCAGGACGTCTGGATAGGAAAGGTCTCCGGATGCGACTTTTTCATGACTGCTGACCAATTTGAGTATTGGAAACACACTCAACTTACCTTGGATGCTACCCCAGGCCGAGGAAGCAGTTTTTCGATAGAGATTCCGCTAGGAGTCCGATTCATTATTCGTTCGCGTCTTTTCAGCTTGGAGGAATATGAATCTTTACCTCCCGTAAAAATGGCCGATGAACTGTAAGAAAAGAGTAACCGACTTCTGGTTGATCATTGCCTTGGATTTTTCTTATCTTCAAAAGGTAAACCCAACCTATGAAGAAGTTCCTCTTTTTCCTCATCCTCCTATTTGTGATCTACCTCATTGGGATTAATACCGTGCCCCAATATGTAGAATCACAAAGAAATCCAGTCAAGCTTGCCGCTCCCTACACAGTGTCTCCCGAGGCTCAGTCCCTTTACGACCGATTGGATTTTATTGCAGACCTTCATTGTGACGCGCTCCTTTGGGGGCGAAATCTGAATAAGCGAGAAGATCGTGGCCATGTAGATTTCCCCAGAATGAGGGAAGCCAATGTAGCCTTGGAGATGTTTACCATCGTATCCAAATCTCCTGCGGGTCAAAATATGCAAAGCAACAGCGAGGATGCCTTTGACAATATCACTCCACTGACCATAGCCAAAGGAGAAAGCCCTTGGAATTGGTTCAGCCTGATCAACCGAACCCTTTCACAATCCGAGGCTTTGGCTGATTTTGTAGAAAATGAAGGAGATAAAGCCATTTTCATCAAGAAAAAGTCAGACCTAGAAAAGTTGATCGATGCTCGAAAATCCGACAATCAAGTCATCGGCGCTATGTTGGGAATAGAAGGAGGTCATGCTTTGGAGGCTTCACTTGAAAATCTGGAAAAAGTCTATGCCGCCGGAGTACGCATGATCGGGCCGACCCACTTTTTTGACAACGAGTTTGGCGGTTCCGCACATGGAGAAAATGGAGCTGGACTTTCAGATTTCGGGAAATCAGCGGTTCAGAAAATGAATGAACTGGGGATTTTTATTGATTTGGCTCATGCCTCACCTGCTATTGTAGAAGATGTACTAAACCTCACCACCAAGCCCGTCATGGTCTCCCACACCGGGGTGAGAGCTGTTCTCGATTCACAACGAAACCTCAGTGATGCCCAAATCCAAAAAATCGCAGCAAATGGAGGAATCATCGGTATCGCCTTTTTTGACATGGCAGTAGGCGAACCCGAGCTTCCAAACATTATCGCTTCCATCAAGCATGTTCGCGATCTAGTAGGCATCCAATATGTTGCTCTTGGATCGGATTATGACGGTTCGGTGGCCGTACCATTTGATATCACCGGATTGCCCTTGATCGTAGAAGGCCTGATGAAAGCAGGTTTTTCAGAAGCAGAAATCAGAGCAGTAATGGGTGAAAATGTCAAGGATTTTTTCCTTAAAAACCTCAATTAAACCATGGAGTCAGAAATACATTTAGAAAATACCCGTTTTGGAAAACTTCAAGAGTACTTACGTGAATTTGTCTATGGAGGGATCGATGGTGCCGTCACCACCTTTGCCGTGGTGGCAGGGGGCTATGGGGCTAATCTGGATGCGGGCATTTTGATCATTCTTGGATTCGCAAATCTCCTTGCCGATGGTTTTTCGATGTCGGTAGGAGCCTACCTGTCTGCTAAAAGTGAAAAGGACAACTACGACAAGCACGAAAAAATCGAATATTGGGAAGTGGAAAATCTACCCGAAGTCGAGCGATCAGAGATAGAAGACATCTACCGAGCCAAGGGTTTCAAAGGCGATCTGCTTCAGAAAATCGTGGACCACATCTGCTCCGATAAGGATCTTTGGGTAGCCGAAATGATGAAGGACGAACTCGGCATGATGCGGGATAGCAAAAGTCCATTCAAAATCGGACTCGCCACCTTGATCTCCTTTGTCTTGGTCGGATTGATTCCGCTGTTGGTTTACTTGTGGGATTTCTTTTTTCCTTCCGAGATCAACACTTTCCTGTGGACGAGCATATTGACTGGACTAGCCTTTTTGATTGTGGGGTGGCTCAAAGGAATTGTCAACCAGACTTCCGCTTTGAGAAGCATACTTGAAACCGTTGGTTTGGGATTACTTGCCGCGGTGGTAGCCTTTTATGTGGGCGATATTTTAGAGCAATTTTTCAAATAAGGATAGATGAATACAATTGAAGATGTGCTGGTTCGGATGGACCAAATCGTGGAAGAATGCAAACAACAGCAAAGCCGAATCGGCTATTTCTCCATCCTATATCGACAAGTCACGAGGCGGGTTCGGGACGGAATTTTAGCTGGAGAGTTTGAAGACAATCCCCGAATGGAAATCTTGGACGTGATTTTTGCCAAGCGGTTTATAGATGCTTACGAGCTCTGGAAGTCCGGAAAAAATCCTACCGAAAGCTGGAGATTGGCTTTTGAAGCCAGCAAAAACTCAAGTCTACTCGTCCTTCAGCATCTTTTTCTTGGGATCAATGCACACATCAATCTGGACCTCGGAATTGCAGCCTCGGAAACCATGGCAGGAAAAGATTTGGCTGGAATCAAAGGAGATTTCGACAAGATCAATTCTGTTTTGGCTGAATTGGTCGATGGTGTAAAAGCAAATATCAGTGCCGTATCTCCGGTTTTTGGACTACTGATTCCATTGGCAAAAGGCAAAGATGAACTATTGCTCAACTTCTCCATCCAAATCGCCCGGGACGGAGCTTGGAAGTATGCAGGTGAATATCACGCCGACTCCAATAAAGAATTCCAGATTCAGGACCGGGACAAAAACATCTCTTTTTTAGCTAAAAAACTGATCAATCCCGGAAAACTCTTAGGGTTCCTAATCAAAATCGTGACCTTTGCCGAATGGAAATCAGCGAAAAAAACGATGGAGCAATTGGATCAGGTGGCCAATGAAACCCTCCACGGGTTCTAGGGTTAAAATATTTAAAACACGACCTCTTCCAGAAACTTCCGACAATCAAAGACTGGAATCTCTGAAAAATAGAAACCTTCGGAATCTTCGGTAATGATGGCCTTGCAGTCATGCTGCAAAGCTGAATAATACTCCAAACCATCCTCAAAATCCATCACGCTGAGATTTGAAACAGCGTTTGTAACGGTTTGCGAGTCCACAGCCGCAATGTGAAGTTTGGAAGAAAGAACCTGCATTTTCTGCTTGGCTTGGGCGGTTCCGCATTTTTTCTCCGCAAAATAAAAAGCTATAGCCAAGCAAATCGGAGAGGTGTAGAGTTGGAATCGCCGCTGATCTGCCAAACTCAATATCCTGGCAGAATGGGGAAAAAGTGGGTATTCCTTATTCAACACGGACACCAACACGTTTGCATCCAGAAACACCTTCATTTTTTACCTTCGAAGAACTCATCCTTCATTGCTTTTCGACTCGAAGGCATGCGCTTATATTCTACCTCACCTTCGGACACCATATTCACCCAATCAGAAATCGGAAGCTCTTCCAGGGACTTGTAGGTTTTGGAGGTCATCTGGGCATAGAGAAATTCTGTCAATCGGGAAAGACTGATGTTATTTTGATCGGCAAAATCTTTGGCTCGATCAATGATGTCTTTATTGAAAGACAATGTGATCTTGGTGTCCATAACTCTTTGATTTTTAAATATGCCGTAAAGAAAAATAAATTTACACGTATTTCAAAGCAACTCTCTGATTTTCTATCCTTTCTCATTCCCACTGGGCCAATTCTCGGTCAGTTTCTGATCGGTTTTTTCGATTGGTTTTTTCCTTCTTCAAGTTTGTCGCATAGAAATGGGTATCCTGAAAATAGCCCACCCGAGCTTCGGATTCGCCCTTCGCGATCGTCCATTTTTCTCCTTTAAAAAGCTTCACTTTATCTTCATGTAGTTCCAACAGCTCATCATACGGCCCACGACTGGAGATCAATTTGACAAAAATCGGAGCCGTCTCAATTGCGATGAAAAGCAATAGGATAAATATATTGGCAAGTGCCATGGCGGAGCTCTCTGTAGTCAAAGCAGAAAGCGCATCCATCCGTGCCGCCAAACCGTCAAATCCCTCAATTCCGGGCTGCTGTTTTTCAAACTCTTTCTGCCTCAGCGCTGTAAATTCCCGAATTTGGGCTTCCAAGGTATCGATCCTTACTTGATTTCGCACTCGCAAGTCATCCAAAGCAAGCTGTGCTGCGTCCAATTGTTGCTCTTTCTTTTTGGCATTGGTGCCCAAACCTACAATTCCGCTGGTGCCGGAGGTTTTCTCTCCGAAACGCTCTGCATCGTATTCTTTTTGAAGCTGATCTCTAAAAGCTTCAGCCTGTGACACCTCTGATTTCAGCGTATCAATTTTGGACTGCAATTCCTGAATTTCAGGAAAGCCTTTCGCCAGATTGGCTTTGGACTGGGCGATAAATTCGGTCTTTTTCTCATCCAACTTACGGTTGATCTCCCGCTCAAACATCTTTAATTCCAACGGCTTGGAAATCACTAGAGCAAGTAAAACCGCCAAGACCAATCTCGGAATAGCCAGCTTCCATTCGGCCCAAGCATTCTCCTTTTTCCGCATACTGGAGACGATAAAGCGATCCAGGTTGAAGATCATCAATCCCCATAGCAGGCCAAAAAAGATGGCCGGCAAAATGGTTTGGAATACAGTAAACAAGGCATAACCCGCAGCCAATGCTGCCAAAACTCCAGTGAAAAATACTGTCGCACCTATCCCTACATACTTATTGGACTCGGTTGGTGTACGCTTCAAAATGGCAAAATTAGCACCGCTGCAAAACCAAAAAAACCGGGTGATTGAATTCATAGAAAGAAGAGTTGAATTTGGACAGTTACCTAACGCGAAAACATGACCAAAGAGATTACATCAGCATTATAAATAGTGCCTTAGGGACGAAAAGAGGTAAAAAAGGGATAGAAAGGCGTTTTTACTAATCCAAAAAACCCTTGGACAAAATCCAAATCTGCACGTGATGTCCGAATACGAGCAGGTGGATGAACGGTTTTGGTTCAGTGTAATTTTGATTTATGTTTGATCCTATGAACAGATTTGCGCTCCCATTCATCATCGTTTTCCTATTCACCAGTCCACTCATCTTCGCCCAACAAGCCCCTTTCGAAAATGAAGTGAGGCAGATTTCGGCAAAGTATGATAGTCTAGGATGGAAACCGGGATCTACCCTGTTTACGGGTAGTTCGACGATCCGCATGTGGAGTAAACTGCAGGAGACTTACCCTCAGGAAAACCTGATTAATACAGGTTTCGGAGGCTCAAAGGCAGCCGACTTAGAGCGCCACCTATTTCCGTTGGTGATCAAATTTGAACCTTCCCGAGTATTCATCTACGAAGGCGACAATGACATTTGGGCGAGTGTAGCAGTTGCGGATATTTTGACTAGCCTTGACAATATCGTGACCCGCATTCACCTAGTCAACCCAGCTACCGAAATCTTCCTTATTGGTGCAAAACCAAGCCCTTCGAGATGGGAGAAAAAGACCAACTATCAGATTTTCAACCAAAAACTGTCAGAATATTGCTTAGCTAAGGAAAACGTCGAATTTGTGGACACCTGGAAAGCCCTCACCCATCCCGATGGAAGCCCAAGACCCGAACTTTATATCCAAGACCAACTTCATCTAAACCAGGACGGATATCAGGTATGGGCTGAAATCTTCAAGAAATATTTTTAAAACTTTGGAGCCTAAATACTTTTCCTACTCCAAAAAGTCGCCAAAACCGACCCAGTCACATTTTGCATCGGCCCAAACACAGCTGGGGCTAAACCAACAGTGGCGATTTTCCCAAGGATATTCGAAAGCCCAGAGGCTAAGCCGGCATTTTGCATCCCGACTTCAATAGCCAGCGTCCGGCAATCGCGCTCTTCCATACCTATGACCCTGGCAAAACCATAACCCACACCGTATCCCAACAGATTATGAATCATTACCAAAAAAATCAAAATCGGACCGATTTGAAGGAGAGCATCCCTGCCTGCTGCGGTAATCACTAAAATAATTAGGGCTATGCCCACCATCGAAACTACAGGCAGAAGCTTTTCGATTACAGTCGACTCACCTTTCAGCAATTGATTGATCACCAATCCGGCACCAACGGGCAAAAGGATGATTTTGAAAATATCCCACATCATTTTCAGCAAGTCAATTTCGATAAACTGTCCTGCCAATACTTTCATCAGCACCGGCATCATAAAAGGAGCAAGCAACGTCGAAATCGAAGTCAAAGTTACCGAAAGTGCCACATTAGCCCTTGCCAAAAAAGCCATGACATTGGAAGCCGTACCACCTGGTGCGCAACCTACCAGGATTATTCCTGCCGCTACTTCAGGTTCCAAGCCACTGAGTTTTGCCAGCCCAAAACCAATCAAGGGCATAATCATGAATTGAGCCAATACGCCAATTCCTACAGACTTGGGACTTTTGGCCACAGCCGCAAAATCCTTCCAACTCAGCGTCGCCCCCATCCCAAACATGATCAGTTGGATTAGCGGATTGATAAGTCCGGTAAGCTTGAATCCGTTCATCTCCTGAAAATATTCAGGAAAAAACATCGCCAAAGCCACTACACCCAAAATCGAAACCGGAAAACTGAATGCTTTAAGAGAGTCCTTGGACCGAAGTCCGATACCCAAAACCAGCCAAAAGAGCACCAACGCCCAACCCGAGGATTCTAATCCTGTAAACCACCACATACCAAGCCAAAGCAAAAGTAAAATCGGAGAAAAGGAGAGACAGAGTTTGTACATGTGTGCGAGGTTAGGGTTTCGAATTAGTGCTTTTTTCTCGAGTCTTTCAAACAGAAAAATGGGTAACTCCCTATAGATTGGCCTTTTGCAAAGTCAGAAACTTCATAGGTGGATAACTTTACTCCCAAATTTTATTCCTACTTTTGCACCCTCAATAAGGCAAACCATGCAGAATATTCGGAATATCGCGATCATCGCACACGTTGACCACGGTAAAACAACTTTGGTGGATAAAATCATCCACGCATCAAAAATTTTCAGAGAGAATCAGCAATTCGACGACCTGATTCTTGACAACAATGACCTGGAACGTGAACGCGGTATCACCATTCTATCTAAAAACGTATCCGTACGTTACAAAGACCACAAAATCAACATCATTGATACTCCTGGTCACGCCGACTTTGGCGGGGAAGTAGAGCGGGTGTTGAAAATGGCCGATGGGGTAATCCTCTTGGTGGATGCCTTCGAAGGACCAATGCCTCAGACCCGATTTGTATTGGGTAAAGCTCTTGCGTTGGGCCTTACTCCAATCGTGGTAGTAAATAAAGTAGACAAAGAAAACTGTAGACCTGACGAAGTTCATGAGTCTGTATTCGAATTGATGTTCAACTTGGACGCAACCGAAGAGCAGTTGGAGTTCCAGACACTTTACGGTTCGGCTAAGCAAAACTGGATGGGTCCTGACTGGAAAAACCCTACCGATTCTATCCTTCCACTTTTGGATGCGATTTTGGATCACATCCCTGCTCCAAAAATCTCCGAAGGAACGCTTCAAATGCAAATCACCTCGTTGGACTATTCCAACTTCGTGGGCCGTATCGCAATCGGACGTGTTGCTAGAGGCACCATTTCTGAAAATCAGCAGATTGCGCTTTGCAAAGCGGATGGTTCTATCAAAAAAATGAGAGTGAAAGAGCTTCACACTTTTGAAGGGCTTGGAAAAAATAAAGTTCAGACCGTAACAGCAGGTGACATCTGCGCTGTGACAGGTATTGAAGACTTCGAAATCGGTGACACCATCGCCGACGTGGAAAATCCAGAGGCACTTCCTCGAATTTCCATCGACGAACCTACCATGAACATGCTCTTCACCATCAACAACTCTCCGTTCTTCGGCAAAGAAGGAAAGTTTGTGACCTCACGTCACTTGAGAGACCGATTGATGAAAGAGACGGAGAAAAACTTGGCTCTGAGAGTCGAGACTACTGATTCAGAGGATCGATTTTTGGTATATGGTCGAGGCATTCTTCACTTGTCAGTGTTGATCGAGACCATGAGACGTGAAGGATATGAACTTCAAGTAGGTCAGCCTCAAGTAATCTACAAAGAAATAGATGGGGTGAAATGCGAACCAATCGAAACCTTGGTGGTAGACGTTCCGCAGGAAACCGCCGGAAAAGTAATCGAATTGGCTACTCAGCGTAAAGGTGAACTGTTGGTTATGGAGCCAAAAGGCGATCTTCAGCACTTGGAGTTCAAGATTCCATCCAGAGGTTTGATCGGATTGAGAAACAACGTGCTTACTGCCACCCAAGGTGAAGCCATCATGAATCACCGATTTACTGCCTATGAACCTTTCAAAGGTTCAATCCCAGGACGAATCAACGGTTCATTGATCTCCATGGAAGGCGGTCCTTGTACGGCCTATGCCATTGACAAGCTTCAGGATCGAGGTATTTTCTTCATCGAACCGGGAGACGATCTGTATACAGGACAGGTAATCGGGGAGCATTCACGTGACAATGACATTGTCGTCAACGTCCAGAAAGGCAAGAAACTGACCAACATGCGTGCATCAGGATCTGATGACAACGTGCGTATCGCTCCTCCAAAGCGTTTCTCTTTGGAAGAATCCATGGAATACATCCAGAAAGATGAATATTTGGAAATCACTCCAAAATCTATCCGAATGAGAAAAATCTATTTGGATGAAAATGAGAGAACCAGAATGGCCAAAAAAGAGGATTGATTTTAGTCAACTATAAAAGCCCAAAGCCCTTCAACACTTGAAGGGCTTTTTTTATGGAAAAAAACCGAAAATACCCAAACCTCAGAGAGGTTATCCCGTGCACTATTTCAAATGCTTATTCAAATGATTAAAAAAACAATTCTTTACCTCGCCTTTTTAACCGCAGGATTTTCTGCTTTCGCTCAAACTAATCCAGACACGCTTTACCTATTGGAAGGTCAAATGGAAGTAAAAGTCAAAGAAGTGGGTCTCACCAATATCAAGTACACGCATCCCAATGAAGAGACTGTGTACACCATCAGCAAGCATCAAGTGAGTCGAATTGTATTTGCATCGGGTAGAGAAGAAGTCTTCGAAAGCCCAATCAAACCTGTCAATGGTTTGGATGATTTTGAAAAAGTGTTCATCACCTATAATCCCGAAGACATCGCTGGACTGCAGCACAAAGGAGAGCTATTCAGCAAAGCCACCGGAGTAACTACCCTTTCGAGCATCAATCAGGTGAAAAACCGTGCTTTAGACAAACTAAAGGCAGAGGCTGCCATGACTGGAGCCAATGTCGTCTTTATCGGAAACACCTTTCAAAGAGGAAATCAGTTTGGCGGAGAAAATCAACCAGGTAGCTCCACACAAACCGTATTTAGTGGAGTGGGATATTCCACTCAAAAAATCAATTCAGAAACCGTGAGATCAATGGTGGCTTCCAGGACTTTTCACCATTACCAAACGCACAGATTGAACCGCAATTCTTGGTCTCCTGAGCGTACCATCGCCACTCAATATGACCAAGCGAGAAAGCCTGTAATGTTTTCTATCGACGAAGTAATTGAAAAAGACGGAGAACTTTATGTAAAAACCCAAGGCCTTCCGACCAAAACCCGCGATCTAAAAGTCATTCACATTGAGGATCACGCCCTGATCCTAATGGAACGAAATGAAAAAGTAACGATCAATTATTACTTGATCACCGATCAAAACAAGTACTTCAAAAATCTGGCATCTAGAGTTGTCTTGTAAAAAGAAGGGGGCGTCTCCTGAGTATCGATTGTCAAATTGAGCGTAGTCGAAATCTTGTCCTATTTACAGGAAATGGCCTTCGACTTCGAGACTCCCATCTCTCAGGTGCTCAGGCTGACTCCAAGATACCTTGTGAGACAACCTCTTCTTTTTCACCATTGGTGATGTACTTCTCCTTTGATAAATTCCTCATAAATCCTTTTAGCCTCTTGCATCTGATGTGGACTTAAGGTCGGAAGTTGAGCTGCACGCACATTTTTTTCAACCTGCTCCACCGAAGACGCTCCTGGAATCACCGTACTCACCTGCTTAAACATCAAAATCCATCTCAGCGACTGTGCTGCCAATTCATGATCATCGGCAAAGTCTTCTTTCAATGCATCGACCGCAGGAAATGCCATTGAAAGCGGGACACCTGAAAAGGTCTCTCCCTTATCAAAGGCTTTTCCCTCTCGGTTAAAAAAGCGATGGTCATCCTTCGAAAAAGTGGTTTGCGGGGTGATTTTCCCAGAAAGCAAGCCACTTGCGAGCGGCACCCGGATGATCAAACCAATATTTTCAGATTCGGCCTTGGGAAATAATTTCTCGATTGGCTTTTGTCTAAATAGGTTGAAAATCACCTGTACGGAAGACACGATTGGATAGTTCATGGCTTGCAAAGCTTCGTCAACCAACTCCACACTGACCCCCATGGCAGCGATTTTGCCCTCCTTTTTCAAGTCCTCAAACAATCCAAAAATATCATCTCGCTGATACACAGGCGTCGGCGGACAGTGCAACTGGATGAGGTCGATTTGCTCCAAACCCAGATTCCTCAAGCTATCTTCCACGTATTTGCGGAGCCTTTCAGGTGTATAGCCATCTTGAGTATGAGGTTGAATTCTTCTACCACATTTGGTAGCGACATAAATTTTCTCTTTTCTTTCCCTGATCACTTTACCCACTGCCGACTCGCTTAAGCCTCCATCGTAGACATCAGCCGTATCCACAAAATTGATCCCTTGGTCAATCGCGGAATGAAGGATTATTTCAGCTTTTTTCAGATCAAAGGGTTTCCCCCAGCCACCTCCTACTTGCCAAGTACCCAATCCCACTTCAGAAACATTCCATCCTGTTTTCCCAAAAACCCTGTATTTCATTGAATTGATCTTTTTTTTGAAAGATTCTGACCTTGCAGAAAATCTACTTGCTACCGAAAAGCAATTTATATTTTTATCTTTATCACCCTTCAAAAGCCTTTCCCATAACCTTCAAAAAGGCTGCAAATCTGAAATGAAATCACGTAGAAACTTTATCAAATCTGTTAGCGTAGCGAGTGCTGCTGCTGTATTACCTATTCACCTTAGCTTATCAAACACCATGGCATCACAAAAAATGATTCACCAAGTTTATTTCTGGCTTCACAAAGACTCCGACCTTCAAGAATTTATGAGAGATGCGGCGCCTATGTTGGGTCGCTGTAAAGACGTATCCCAATTCATCATGGGCACTCCTGCTCCAACCGAAAAAAGAGAAGTGGTAGACCACAGCTTCCACGTGTCTTGTACGATGTTTTTTGATTCTTTGGAAGCACAGGCTGCCTATCAAACCGACCCACTTCATCTGGAGTTTATCAAGAAATATTCACACATGTGGAAGACGGTAAAAGTTTACGATATCGCGATCTAAGAAAACAAATACCCCAACTTGGGACGTTTAGGGAAACAAACTTATTAGGATTATGAAAAAGCTCAAGTGGATAATCGGGATGGTGTGGATAGCTTTTGCGGCTTGTGATCCCAAAGAAGATCCAACCCCCAATCAAAATGGATCTGACATCAAAAAAGCTATTGTGGACACCATGCGCGAATGGTACTTCTGGAATGATAAAATCCCTGCCACAGTAGACCTCACCAAGTTTGCAACAAACGAGGAATTGCTCAACGGGATCATATTCAAACCACTTGACCGATTTTCTTATCTCACTACTCAGGAAGCTTTCAATAATTCATTTGTAGGCAGAAATGCAGGTCATGGGTTTGGATTTGCCTTTACTTCAGATGAAAGATTGTTTGTTTCCTTTGTTTTTGATGAGGCTCCTGCCGGTAAAGACGGTTGGAAACGTGGTTGGGAAATCACGCAAATCAATGGAAAACCAATTTCTGAATATAAGCTAGCTTCAGGCGGATATGATTTCAAACTAGGCGGACCTGATCCAGGTATCAGTAATACATTCACCTTCAAACTTCCTGACGGAACTACCACCACCCGCACCAATGTAAAAGCAGAATATCAATCTAATTCTGTATTGGACAGAAGAGTATTGGAAGTGGGAGGCAAAAAGGTGGGCTATTGGGCCTATCAAAGCTTCAGAGCGACGGCAGGACTGACCCCTACCCGGAGTGCTGAAGTACAGTCTTCCATGGAGTTTTTTCAAAATCAGGGAATCCAGGAGTTGATCATTGATTTAAGATACAATGGCGGTGGTTCGGTAGCGGTCTGTGAGCAAATCAGCAATTACCTCATCCAATCTGCCAATTCAGGAAAACTGATGTATACCAATAAGTTGAACTCCCAAAAATCCAGCAACAATAATTCAGTCAACTTCTCCAAAATAGGTTCTTTGAACCTCAATCGTATCATTTTCATCACTTCCCGCGGATCTGCATCAGCATCCGAATTGGTTATAAACAATCTCACTCCATATACACAAGTAGTGCTGATCGGTGACAATACTTTCGGAAAGCCTGTAGGTTCTTTTCCCCTTTCACGGTACAACCGAACCTTGGTAGACAACAATGTAGAGCTTGTTCCGATCACTTTCGCCACTGCTAACGCACAGGGAAAGGCAGAATATTTTGATGGATTTCCTGCAAACTATCAAGTAGGTGACAGCCCTCAGTTTCCTTGGGGTGATCAAAGGGACCTCAGATTAGCTGCGGCCTTGCAATACATTCAGACGGGAAATGTGAGTGGGAGGATGGTCGACACTTACTACAAACCCAAGTGGGAAATGATAGATGCCTTCAAAGGACTTCAGCAAGAGTTCCCAGCCTTCTAAAAAACTAAGCCCGGCCAAATTGACCGGGCTTTTGGTTTTCTTACTTTTTATGCCGCTGCATCAGCACTTCCATCACTTCATCCAGCTCATAGCCTTTGGCTTCGAGCAGCACGAGGTAGTGAAAAAACAAATCTGCCGCCTCTCCAAGAAAAAGCTCCTTATTATCGTCCTTGGCTTCGATCACGATTTCCACAGCTTCCTCCCCTACTTTTTGAGCGATCTTATTGATGCCTTTGGCAAAAAGAGATGCCGTGTAGGATTTATCGGAAGGATTGTTTTTTCGGTCTTTGATGATGGCGCGAAGCTGGTCGATAAAGCCAGTTTTTGAGGTATTTTCTTCATCCCAACAGGTATCTGCTCCGGTATGACACACGGGACCTCTTGGATTGGCTTTGATCAATATAGAATCTCCATCGCAGTCAGCGGCGACCGACACCAACTCCATAAAGTTGCCCGAGGTCTCTCCTTTGGTCCACAGACGATCTTTGCTTCGAGAGAAAAAAGTCACCATCCCAGTTTCCTGCGTTTTTGCCAAGGCCTCGGCATTCATAAAGCCCTGCATGAGGACTTTTCCACTCAAGGCATCTTGGACAATGGCAGGGATAAGGCCGTTCATTTTAGTAAAGTCGATGTTCATGTTTTTTATTTCTTTGAAATACGGAAGAAATACACTCGAAATATAGCCCGATAAATCGGGCAGAAATAAATAGAGATCAATTCAACTCCTGCTATTTCATCCTGACTTTTCAGGATCTATTTCTATTGTATTTCAACCGTACTTCTAATTATTTCCTAATACTTATCCCCTCTCCAATCAAATATTCCTTCAACTCAGGAATCCCGATTTCCTTAAAGTGGAAAATACTTGCTGCCAATGCCGCATCGGCTTTTCCAAAGGTAAACACATCCTTGAAATGCGGCATGCTTCCCGCACCGCCCGAGGCAATCACGGGAATAGACAAAGCCGAAGAAATCTCAGCCGTCAGTTCGTTAGCAAAGCCTGCCTTAGTGCCGTCATGATCCATAGAAGTAAGTAAAATCTCACCCGCACCTCGATCAGCTACCTCCTCCGCCCAAGCTTGGGTTCGAAGTAGCGTGGGCTTTCTTCCCCCGTGGGTATGGACAAAATCAATCCCGTCCACATTTCGGGTATCGATGGCCACGACGACACATTGGGAGCCAAATTCTCTGGCCATTTCGTCGATTACTCCGGGATTCTTCACCGCTGCGGAGTTGATTGAAATCTTATCTGCGCCTGCCGCTAAAAGTACCTTCACATCCTCCACGGTGGAAATACCTCCTCCTACGGTAAATGGAATATTGATCGCTTTGGCCACTTTGGTCACCAATTCAGCCAGTGTTTTTCGCTTATCGACTGTTGCTGTGATGTCCAAAAAGACGAGTTCGTCCGCCCCTTCGTCCGAGTAGATTTTCGCCAACTCTACCGGATCCCCGGCATCTCGAAGCTGGACAAAATTGACCCCTTTGACCGTACGGCCGTCTTTGATATCGAGGCAGGGGATGATTCTCTTTGTTAGCATTTTATAGTATTCAAAACTTCATTATTCTTCATTCGAAGTTCGGTGTTCGATATTTTTTTATTTACGATTTACGATTTATGATTTACGACATCAAGCTTAACTTCAATCCTAAAACAGGAAATCAAAACCTTTGAATTTGGGATTTGTGGATCCTAACAATCTCGTAAATCGTCATTCGTAACTCGTAACTTAAAAGGCTGCCAATTCCTCCAACGTCACTCTCCCCTCGTAGTACGCTTTGCCTACAATCGTCCCGTAGACACCAACTTTCTCGAGTTCTTCCAAGTCTTTGACTGAAGATACACCTCCACTGGCGATGAGCTTCAACTCGGGAATTTCCTGTAAAATCTCGTGGTACAAGTCCACCGAAGGGCCTTGAAGCAACCCATCCTTGGCCACGTCGGTGCAGATCACATAGCGAATTCCTTTGTCGAAGTAATTTTGGATAAAAGGTATCAAATCCACGGAAGTCGTTTCTTCCCAACCTCCGACCGCGATTTTCTTGTTTTTTGCATCGGCTCCGAGGATAATTTTCTCCGATCCGTATTTAGTAATCCACTCGTCGAATAGAGTCGGATTTTTCACTGCGATGCTTCCTCCGGTCACTTGCTTGGCTCCTAGTGAAAAGGCTTTTTCAATCTCCTTATCGGCCTGAATTCCTCCACCAAAATCCACCTGCAAACTCGTCCCCGCACAAATTCGCTCCAAGACATCTCCATTGATGATTTTTTTGGCTTTGGCCCCATCGAGGTCCACTAGATGCAAGCGAGAAATCCCGGCGCCTTCAAAGCGCTTCGCCATTTCGAGCGGATCGTCGTGGTATTCTTTTTTGCTGCTGTAATCGCCCTGACTGAGGCGAACGCACTTGCCTCCGATGAGATCAATTGCTGGTATTATATACATGATAAGACTTTAGATGCAAGACCTAAGACACAAGACTTGCGGGATTTAAGGTTTGAGGTTCTATTAGGCCAACTCCCCCTTTCAAAGGGGGCTGGGGGATTAATTTACTATCTACGAATGACGATTTACGACCTTTTCTGAACTTCAATCATGCCACCCAAAATTTAAACTTTGAGAATTTCGTCTGAAGTTCCTCAACATGTCGTAAATCAAAAATCGTACATCGTAAATCCTTTAAATGTTTAAGAAGTTAGCTAGCAATTTCTCCCCTACCGTGCTGCTTTTTTCGGGGTGGGCCTGAATCGCCCAGTAATTATCCCGGTGAAGGATGGCGGTAAAGTCATGGATGTAATGCGTGGTGGCAATTGTGGCTTCGCTCAACTCGGCATAGTAGCTATGCACATAGTACAGAAACTTCGAATCGGGAAGGTCCTTCAGCAAGACGTTATCGGCTAGATTTTCGAGTTCGTTCCAGCCCACATGAGGCACTTTGAATTCCTGTGAATTCTCCGGAATAAAGCGCTTCACCTTCACCGGAAAGATCCCCAAGCACTCGGTGTCATTTTCCTCTGAGTGTTCACAGAGCAATTGTAAACCCAAGCATACGCCCAAAAATGGCTGTTTGATGTCTTTAATCACTTGGTCAAGTTGGCGGGCTTTGAGGTAGGTCATCGCCGAGCTCGCCTCTCCCTGACCGGGAAAGATGACCTTTTCAGCTGCGTGAATTTCCTCCGGATCATCCGTCAAAACCGCATCAGCCCCCAATCGCTCCAAGGCGTAAAGGACAGACTGGACATTGCCCGCGTTGTATTTGATTACTGCTATTTTCATGTGTGAAGACGGAAGACAGGAGACGGAAGACGGAAGTCTGTGCTTCGGTCTTCGGTCTTCGGTCTTCGGACTGTTTAATTTTCCATCTTTTCTTTCAACATTTCTTCAAGCACTTCCTCGATTTCGGGAAGGGAATTGAAAAGCTGCTCGTAGCTGTCGATCACCCAATATTTATCCTGGAAGCGATCTTTCCAGTATTCGGTACTCATGATGTGGCGCACATCATAGGGAAAGTGCCTGGGTTCGTCTGAAAGAGAAAACTTGGTCTCACCCGCAGAACTCAAAATCCCTGCTCCATACACTTTCAATTCGCCATCTTCTCTGATCAATCCAAACTCAATCGTAAACCAATAAATCCGGCTCAGCAACTGAATCGCCCAAGGATCCTGAATGTGCTTTAGCGCAATTCCGCTGAGCTTTTCCAGGAAATCCACATAGTGCTGATTGGTCAGCAAAGGCATGTGGGCAAAGGCATCGTGAAACATGTCCGGTTCCTCGAGGTAGTCCAGCTGTTCCATTTTGCGCAGCCAAGTGGATGAGGGAAAACGCCTATTGTTCATCAATCCGAAAAACAAATCGTCATCTATCAATCCTGGCACCACATGAACCTGCCATCCGGTGGTCTTGGCGAGGATCTCGTTTAGCTCCTCAAAGTTGGCAATGCGCTCGGCAGTGAAATTCACAGCCTTTACCCCTTCCAAGTAAGCTTTGGAGGCTGCATTGGGCAGGTTTGGCATTTGCCGATCGAAGAGAATCTTCCACACGTTGAAATCCTCTTCAGTGTAAGCGGCATAATCTTGCCTCAAGTCTTTTAATCTCGGGTCAGAAAAGACCCAGTCTTTAAGTTGGGTTTTCATTTACTATTTGGGTTTATATGTGGTAATCTAAATCGTACTCAAAAACTAAAAAAGGCCTATACCGGATTGGGAATAGGCCTTTTAAATTTATTCAGCAAAAACCAAAGTCATCCCTATTCCTTCAATGAAGAAGATGATAAGAATGATGTACGTAGGTTCTTGGAGTTGGATTCATGTGGTGAATTTACACAGGGTTTTGGCTAAGCACAAACAAATTTTACAGCAACTCAAATGTTTTCCTTTTCGCGAAAATCTCTCGGATCCAAGCAGCTAGTCTTGCACTTTGGGCAAAGTCCAGCGTCTGCTGACCATCGGAGTAAGCTTTCTCAGGTACTTCATGAGATTCGTAGATGATGCCGTCCGCTCCGGCCATGACTCCGGCTAGGGCCATCTGAGGCACATAGGCTCGAATTCCTATCCCATGAGATGGATCGACGATTACCGGTAAGTGTGATTTTGCTTTCAAAATCGGAATGGCATTCAAGTCAAGCGTATTTCTGGAAGCGCGCTCATAGGTTCGGATGCCTCGCTCGCAGAGGATCAATTTTTCATTTCCTCCTGCAAAAACATACTCTGCCGATTGCAATAGCTCTTCGATTGTGCCAGAAATCCCCCGCTTGATCATCACGGCTTTGTCTACTTTTCCGAGCTCGTCGAGGAGATTGAAGTTTTGAGAATTTCGCGCACCAACTTGGTAAACATCTACATACGGATACATATCCTCGATCTGAGAAGGCTGCATCACTTCAGTTACAATCTTGATCCCGGCAGGCGCAGCAATCGAATGCCACAACTGTAGCCCTTCGATGCCCATGCCTCGGAAAGCATAAGGAGAAGTACGAGGCTTAAACACCCCACCACGCATAATGGTAATGCCATTTTCCACGCAGTGGTTGACGACTTTGCGGATCTGCTCTTCGGACTCGATGGAGCAAGGGCCGGTAATGATGGCCATTTCCCCATCCTTGATAAAGACGCCATCGCCTAGATCAACTGAAGTCGGCTTGGCTTTCCACTTTTTGGAAACGAGCTTGTATTCGTCCGAGACGATGTGGATGTCCTGAATGCCGTCCATTTGACCGATGCGGCGGATGTCAAATTCATTTTTGCCGATACCGATGATGTAATCGCCGAGTTGGGTTTTGACCTCGGTGGTTTTATAGCCGATTTCATTGACTTTGGAGATCAGTTTTTCTTTTTGGGAATCAGTGATATCGAGTTGAAGTTGGATAATCATGGGGAAGTACGAGTTACGAAGTACGATTTACGAGGTGATTTTGAACCTCAATCCTCAAACCCAAAAGTTGAATTCTCGGTTGGGGATTTGGGTGGCCAAAGGATCATCAATCGTAAGTCAAAATTCTGAAATTGATTTTGGTTTACTGTGTTTTTACTGCTCTCAAATAGGCTTGAATATCCTGACTTAGATCTTGAGCATCTTTAATCTTTTTGATAAATGCCGAACCAATAATGGCTCCATTGCTGTACTGAGAAGCGGTAGTAAAGGTTTGGGCATCGGAAATACCGAAGCCGATCAGTCGGGGATTTTTGAGGTTCATGGCTTTCACCCGCTCGAAATAGGCAATCTGCTCATCCGAAATATCTGCCTTGGCTCCCGTAATCGAATGGGAAGACACCATGTAGATAAAACCGTCGGTGTTTTCATCGATTTCCCGGATACGCTTTTCGGAAGTCTGCGGAGAGATCAAAAAGGTATTGACCAAGCCGTAGGAGTCAAATAAGTTTTTGTATTCATCCAAATACTGCTGCATGGGTAAGTCAGGAACAATAAGTCCGTCCACTCCGACTTCCTTGCACTTTTTGCAAAACTCCTCCATCCCAAACTGCATGATCGGATTCAGATATCCCATCAAGACCACCGGCAGATGGACTTTGGCACGGAAACCTTTGAGTTGATCAAAAAGCTTCTTCATGCTCATGCCATTTTCGAGAGCAATCATATTGCTGTCTTGGATGGTGGGACCGTCGGCAATCGGATCGGAATAGGGAATCCCGATTTCGATGATGTCTGCGCCTCCCGCCTCAATGGCTTCCATGACCGGAATGGTATCCTCCAGCTTGGGAAAACCCGCCGTAAAGTAGATCGAGAGCACCCGATCCTGTTTGGTATTGAATAAGTAGTGAATTCTGTTCATTTCTTTGTTGTTTGATGTCCGATGTCCGATGACCGCTGTATGACCTAATTAGGCCATCGGACATCCGACACCCAGCATCGGACTGTTATTAATATCCTCCCCACTTGATATACGTCTCCAGATCCTTGTCTCCTCTGCCGGAAAGGTTGATCACGATCACGTCGTCTTTGCGGTACTCGATCATGTTGAGGGCATGGATGGCGTGGGCAGTTTCGATAGCAGGAATGATTCCTTCTGTTCGGCTGAGTAGAATTCCAGCTTTCATCGCGTCTTCATCCTCCACAGCGACAAACTCAGCCCTTCCGATGTCAAACAAATGCGCATGAACCGGCCCTATTCCCGGATAATCCAAGCCTGCAGAAATGGAGTGAGGCTCCACCACTTGTCCGTCTTCAGTCTGCATCAGGATGGTCTTGGAGCCATGCAAAATCCCTGGAGTACCGAGCGCGGTTGTTGCTGCTGACTTACCGGAATACACGCCCAGTCCAGCTGCTTCGGCTGCGATCAGGCGGACTTCAGGTGTATTGTAGTAATGGTAAAAGGCACCTGCAGCATTCGATCCTCCACCCACACAGGCGATGACGGCATCAGGATTTTCACGTCCTTCTTTTTGCTTCAGCTGCCACTTGATTTCCTCCGAAATCACAGATTGGAATCGGGCTACCATCTCCGGATAGGGATGTGGACCTACGACCGAACCGATGATGTAATGCGTTCCGACAGGATCATTGATCCAGGCACGCATGGCTTCGTTGGTCGCGTCTTTGAGGGTCTTGGATCCAGAGGTAGCAGGTACCACTTTGGCACCGAGGATTCTCATCCGCTCCACATTGGGGCGCTGACGCTGAATATCCAACTCGCCCATGTACACCGTGCAATCCATGCCCATCAAGGCACAAACCGTGGCCGTCGCGACACCGTGTTGACCGGCTCCCGTCTCGGCGATGATGCGCTTTTTGCCCAGTCTTTTGGCTAAAAGGATTTGCCCCACGGTATTATTGACTTTGTGCGCGCCGGTGTGGCAGAGGTCTTCTCGCTTGAGGTAGATTTTGGCTCCGTATTTTTCAGAAAGACGATGGGCGAAATAGAGCGGAGTCGGACGTCCCACAAAATCTCTCAGCAGGGTCTGAAACTCTTGCTGGAACTCCGGACTTGCCACAATCGCCTCATAGTTATCCCTCAGCTCCTCAATATTCGGATGAAGCATCTCGGGGATATAAGCCCCGCCAAACTTTCCGTAAAATCCCTTTTCATCTACCCTAATCATGAGTTATTAGTTAATAAGTTTTCAGTTATTAGTCTCCTTGTAAATCAGAAGACTTTTGAAATTCTTCAGTTTTTCAATGTTTTTCACCCCAGGAGCATCTTCGAACTTTGAGTTCAGATCCACTCCTTGGAGTTGGGGGATTTGCTGTTGCAAAGCCAAGACCTCTTCAGCACTTTCTCCATCCAATCCTCCACTAAGTAGAAAGCCTTTGTCGAAGGGATAAGTTTCCAAAACTTTCCAGTTAAAGCGCTTTCCCGAACCACCATGTGCAGCTGTGGCCGTGTCAAACAAGAATTTGGTCACAAATGGCAGGTAGCCTTCCAGACTTTCCCAATCAATCTCGTCTCCAACCGAAACTACTTTCCAGAGTTCAGCAACGGTTTTTCCTGAAAGATCTTTGACAAATTCCACAGATTTATTTCCATGAAGCTGAATGGCAGAAAGGCCAAATTGGTCTATTTTTCTTAAGATTTCGGTTTCACTTTCGTTGACAAATACCCCAACTTTTTTCACTGGCTTGCCCTTCAATTCATCAGCTTTTTCATCTGAAACATAGCGAGGAGACTTGGGATAAAAGATCAATCCCATCCAATCCGGAGCAACTTCCGAAATCAGATGTCGGATATTGTCCGGTTCCCGCATGCCACAAACTTTGAGTTCCATCAGGCTTTGGTCAGTTCGGTTTCTAGTAGCTTTCGAAATTCCTTAATGAAGTTATAGGCCGCTTGCTCCGGACGGCTGGATTTCATGAAGTTTTCACCGATCAGGAACCCATCGAAACCGGCTTTTTTCAACTGAATCAAGGTAGCAGGGTCAGAAATCCCACTTTCGGAAACCTTTATAAAATTGGCAGGAATACGGTCTACTAAGGCGAGGGAAGTATCTATGGATACTTCAAAAGTCTTGAGGTTTCGATTATTCACCCCAACCAAATCCAAACCATCACAAAGGCTGCGGTCTAGCTCTTCTCCATCATGCACTTCCATCAGTACCTCAAGCCCAAGACTCTTGGCGAAATAGGCCAATGATTTTAGTTTCTCCGGTTCCAAAGCCGCAGCAATCAGTAAAATGCAATCCGCACCGATAGACTTTGCTTCCAGGATTTGATACTCATCCACGATAAAGTCCTTTCGGATAATCGGACAATAGTTGAATTTCCGGGCAGTTTTGAGGTCCTCATTGGTGCCGCCGAAGTATTCCTTATCTGTCAAAACGGACAACGCTGAAGCGCCAGCTTGCATGTACCCAATGCTCACTTGCTCAATAGCAGCAGAGGCATTAATCCAACCTTTGGAAGGAGATTTTCGCTTAAATTCGGAGATGATTCCGGACTTTTCAGGATGGGTAACATACTTTTTCATGGAGACAATTGGTCCAGAGAAAAAGGCGCTTTTTTCCAGCAATTTGACTGGAGTCAGGCTTTTTTTCTCTTCGACTTCTTTGTACTTGTCTGCAATGATTTTTTCTAAAATATTCATAATCAATAATTAGGCAAATGAAACGGTGGTTTGGGGATTGACGAGGCCATTAAACACTTGGAGAGCTTTGCCGCTTAGTAAAACCTCCTCAGCCTCCAATACCGCGTCTGTGAAGCTCAACCCTTCCCGAGCTGTCACCAAGGCTGCTGCTGCATTGGCAATGACCACTTGATTTTGGGCTTTTTCGCCTTTTCCCCGAAGGATATTTTCAAAGATCTTGGCCGATTCCTCGACGGTATCTCCACCTTTGATACTTTCAGCGGTAAGCTTGGCAAGGCCGATATTTTCAGGATGGTAAAGCTTTTCCCCCGAATTGGAAATCATTTTAAAAGGACCTGTAAGCGAAATCTCATCATAGCCATCCAAGGCATGAAGGATGGAAAATTTCCCTTCGGTCTCTTGGTACAAATACCCATACAAACGAGCCAGTTCAAGGCTAAAAACCCCAACCAATTGTTTTTTTGGAAAACTTGGGTTGACCATCGGGCCAAGCATATTGAAGAAGGTTTTCACACCAAGCTCTTTTCGGATCGGAGCTACATTTTTCATCGCAGGGTGAAAAAGCGGGGCATGAAGAAAGCAAAGACCGACTTCATCCAAGGAGCGTCGGATTTCTCCGATGGCATTGGTAAACTGATACCCGAAATACTGAAGTAAGTTGGATGAACCGCAGATGGAGGAAACACCCGTGTTGCCGTGTTTAGCCACATTTTGCCCAGCTCCGGCCACAATAAATGAGGAAAGTGTGGAGATATTGAAGGTGTCTTTTCCATCTCCTCCTGTGCCACAGAGGTCCATAGCATCGTATTCGGCGATTTCCACAGGAATACACAGCTCTAGCATGGCCTCACGGAATCCTCGAAGCTCCTCCACTGTAATACTCCGCATCAAGTAAACCGTCATAAAAGCTGCAATTTGACTGGTATTGTAGACTCCAGTAGCGATATTTTTGAGCACTTCACGTGCCTGATCTTGAGACAGTGTCTGATGTGCGATCAATTGGTTTAAAATATCTTTCATGTTCAAGGTTGGTGATAGGGTGAACTTTGAGGTTAAGATTCTAACCAATTTTGCATGATTTTGACTCCATTTTCGGTCAATATACTTTCCGGATGAAACTGGACTCCACGAACATCATACTGACTGTGGCGCACAGCCATGATCTGCTGGTCAGGCGTCCTACCGATTACTTCCAGATCGGGAGATAGCGTGGATTCATCAATCACCCAAGAGTGGTAACGACCGATTTTGAAGGTTTGGGGAACACCATTGAACAACAAATCATCCTGCACCGTCACCTCAGAGGCTACTCCGTGAAGCACTTCCGATAGATTGATGAGGCTACCGCCAAATGTCTCCCCGATCGCCTGATGTCCCAGGCAAACACCAAGAATCGATTTGGAAGAGGCATATTTCTTCAACAACTCCGGCATAATCCCAGCTTCGGAAGGAACTCCAGGACCGGGAGAAAGGAGAATCTTATCGTAGTTGGCAACAACTTCCAAGTTGATTTTATCATTTCGGAAGACATCCATCTGCGATCCATAACCCAACTGCCGGACGATATAGACCAAGTTATAGGTGAAGGAGTCGTAATTATCGAGAACTAGAATACGCATCGTTTTATTTTTGAATAGGGTTGTAAAGTGGTAAAGTTGGAAGGTTGCAAAGTTGAGAGTGGTTGGGTCTCGCTAAACTATGTCTGATTTTAAATGGATTAAGTTTCTAGCTTAAGGAGCATCCCAGGATAATTCTTTCCATTTTTTCATCTCTCCTGATTTAATCTTTTTTGTTTTTCAGATAAGTAATCAAAGCTTTTATCTGCCTTGAAAGCCCAATCAATTGTTCCTTAATGCTCAGATATTCTTCCTTCGAAACTCTGTTGACTTCAACTAAAAATGCTAGTTGACTCCTGAGTTCTCCAGCAGAACCTTTCGCATATCCTAAAAACTTAATGAATTGAACTCGATTATTGTATTCAAAGCCTTCAGCAATGTTGTTGGAAATCGAAACAGCACTACCTATCAATTGGTCTCGAGATTTATAGTCATTCTTAAGAGGACTTTGATCTGCGAGACGATAAATCTGAACACCAATTTTAATCGCACGCTGCCAGATAACCAACTCCTCGAAACTGTTAACTTTCATAATTATAGGATTAAGGTTTCAACCAACTTTACAACCTTGCCACCTTCCAACATTTCAACTCAAATACTCTCTGCCGCCCTCAGCGCCACTCTCAACGCTTCCAACTTATTTGCTACTTCTTGTAATTCCGAAGGTATCGAGCTTTTCGCTACCACTCCCGCACCAGCTTGGAATCTCAGGTGATTATTTTCGGAGACAAACGAACGGATCAAAATGGCATGATTGAAGTCTCCATTGAAACCCAAGTAGCCGATCGCACCTCCGTAGAATTGTCGACTTACATTCTCAAGTCCATCGATGAGTTCCATCGCCCGGTATTTAGGAGCACCGGAAAGGGTACCCGCCGGAAAGGTATCCGCCACCAGTTGAAGCGGATTAGCACCTGGAGCGAGCTGACCAGTAACTTTGGAAACCAAGTGAATCACGTGGGAGTAATATTGAATCTCTTTAAAAACCTCCACCTCCACGACATCTGATGATCGGGAAAGGTCATTTCTGGCCAAATCCACCAGCATCACATGCTCAGAATTTTCCTTGGGATCATCGAAAAGCTTCTTAGCCAATTCGGCATCCTCAATGTCATTGCCTGTCCTTCGGAACGTGCCGGCGATCGGGAAAATGGTAGCTTTACGATTTTTGACCACAATCTGTGCCTCGGGCGAACTGCCAAAGACCTTGAAAGAACCGTAATCAAAGTAAAATAAATAAGGAGAAGGATTGACCGACCTCAGCGCCCGATAGACGTTGAATTCATCGCCTTTAAACTCGGTGGAAAAGCGTCTCGAAAGCACAATCTGAAACACATCTCCTCGGAAGCAATGCTCACGACCTTGATTGAGAATTTTCAAAAACTCTTCATCCGTGTAGTTGGAAACTTCTTCGCCTACGGTTTTGAAGGAATAAGCCGGGATGTTCTTATTGTTAAGCAGCGTTTCAATCTCAGCAATGTATTCGGGATTGTTTGCCCCAGCCACTCGGTGCTCAAAGAGGTGCAGTTCGTTTTTGTAGTGATCCACCACGATGATGTTTTGATACATCGCATAGTGCATCATTGGGATCTCGTTGGGAGTGGTTTTGCTCAGTTTGATATCCTCAAACCAGCCCACCGTATCGTATTGAATGTATCCAAACAGCCCATTGGTGCTGAACTTAAACTTATCCGGAGTCGGATCAAATTTATTCCCAAAAGCACGCAGACAGTCCATCAGACGCTTTTGCCTAGTGACTTCGTAAACTTGCTCTTTGCCATCGGGGAGCTTCTCGGTGACCTTCCCGGCATTGAAGTCAAAGGTCGCCAAAGGATTAAAGCAGATGTAGGAATAGCTGTTTTCCTGTCCGTGATAGTCAGAGGACTCGAGCAAAATCGGATTGGCAAATCGATCCCGGATCTGCAGGTAAATGCTCACCGGCGTGATGGTATCAGCCAGTCGCTTGCGGTAGTTAGTGAGAATCGGATACTTGACGTGGTTCATCAGGGATTAATTTTTTGCATAAAAAAAGGCTTACCGGGAAATCCAGTAAGCCTTCTGTGATATGTGCTGCGCAAAATTTAGGCAACGGCTTTCTGAGCTTTCCCTTGGAAAGTTGAAGAATGCCACCACCAGTACTTGTTTGCGATTGTTCTCATAATAGGTAAGCAAATTTAGAAAGGGATTGGAAAAGACAAAGCATCGGTTCGGTTTTTTCGCATTATTTTTGAAAAAATTTTAAAGGAAGCACCATGGCAAAAGCAATTTCACAATACTTCAAGCGGATTTTTGACGATTATCAGGTTTTGGTCATGGTAAACCCTATGGATTTTACAGGGATCGAACTGATTGTCCATCCGGATGGCAAGATCGAAAAGACGGAGATTCAGGCCGACGAGGAGATTTTTGAAGATTTGGCCGCCGATGAGTTCCAGCCTTGCAGTCCGTTAGAGTTTCAGCTTACGCTGGCGAAGGCTTAAAGGCTATTTTTATTTCAAAATTGAAAGATTTGAAGATTCCTCATTTGATTTCTAGACTTTACATTTTTTAAATCCTAAATCTTCTTCCCGACATCTTCCTCCAAAAATCAGTCAATCTCTTGACTTGATTTCAATCCTATTGTTTAATTTATAAACATTAAAATGTTGAAATTATTGACATTTTAATGTTTGATGACCTTTGAGGTTTCCAAAACCTTGAAGGTCTTTACTGCTATGCTGATTCTCTAGAAGCAGCATTCACATCAATCCAGTCAGTCCAGGGTCTGGAGACGCAGGACATCGATGACCGCAACTATCTCGCGACCACAGGGAGCGCATTTCGCGAAGCGTATCTCCCGGAGTGATCTCGAAACCTTCGAGGTGTCAAAAACCTCAAAAGTTTTACCCAATTATAAATCGGACATGTTCATCAACTGCCATTCTCACTTCAGCTTCAAATACGGGACGATGTCTGTGGAAGCGCTGATCGCTGAGGCGAAAGGCAAACGACTCGATTCCCTCGCTCTAACGGACATCAACTGCACGGCCGGCTTATTTCCTTTTATCCGTGCCGCGCAAAAAGCAGGCATACACCCCGTGATCGGCATCGACTTCCGCAACGGCGTGCAGCAGCAATACATCGGCCTGGCGCGGAATCAAGAGGGTTTTTTCGAACTGAACAAACACCTCTCCGAGCACCTGACCCGCAAACGGGAGTTTAAGTCCAAAGCTCCGGCTTTTGAAAACAGCTTTGTGATCTATCCCTTTTCGGAGAAGGCCTTTCCCCTACGGGAAAATGAATTCGTCGGCGTACATCCCAGCCAACTCAACAAAGTATTGACCTCCCCTTGGTATCGACGAAAGGAAAAACTTGTTCTCCTGCAACCAGCCACCTTTTCATCCAAGCTCGAATTCAACGCGCACCGACTCCTGCGCAGCATGGATCTAAACACCTTGCTAAGCAAGCTTCCGATATCGGAACAGGCAGACTCCTCCGACCAACTCTACTCCTATGCCGACCTGATTGCTCGCTGCGAAAGCCATAGCTACCTCCTCGTCAATGCCCAAAAACTCCTCGAGCAATGCCAGTTTTCCTTTTACTTCCAAGCGGTCAAAAACCGTAGGGATATTCTCGGCTCGGACTGGGAGGACTTCGATTTTCTCCGACAGGAAACCTTCAAGGGTGCCCTCAATCGCTACCCGAATTTTTCTCCGGAAATCAACAAACGGATCGACAAGGAACTCGAACTCATCCGACAAAAGGGCTTTGTGTCCTACTTTCTGATCAATTACGACATCGTGACTTTTGCACAGCACCGAAACTTCTATCACGTGGGTCGAGGCTCCGGTGCCAACAGCATCGTGGCCTATTGCCTGGGCATCACGGACGTAGACCCGATCGAGCTGGACTTGTACTTCGAGCGCTTCATCAACCTCTATCGGGAAAATCCCCCCGACTTTGACATCGACTTCAGCTGGACGGATCGGGATGAAGTGACGGACTACATCTTCCGCAAATACAACGGAAAGCAAGAAGAGCATGTGGCCCTGCTGGGATCTTACAGTACTTTTCAGTACAACTCGATGCTGCGAGAATTGGGTAAGGTCTTTGGCCTGCCTAAGACCGACATCGAGTCGCTGATTCATCATGCCGATAAGGAAGACTATGAACCCGATCAGTTTGGCAAGTTGATTATCAAATACTCGAAGGTGCTGCACGACATGCCTTCGCATCTGACGATTCACGCCTGCGGGATCCTGATTTCACATAAACCGATCCACTACTACACGGCGACGGATATGCCTCCGAAGGGGTTTCCGCTCGCGCATATCGACATGTACACAGCGGAAGATATCGGACTGCACAAGTTTGACATCCTGAGTCAGCGGGGGCTCGGACACATCAAGTCCAGTCTGGAGATCATCTACCAAAACCAAGGTATCCAAGTCGATATCCGGGAGGTGGAAAAGTTCAAAAAAGATCCCAAAATCAAGGAACACCTTCGCACCGGCCACACCATCGGAGCCTTCTACGTGGAGTCGCCCGCCATGCGCATGCTGCTGGCCAAGATGAAAGCCGATACTTACCTCGAGCTCGTCGCCGCCAGCTCTATCATCCGTCCAGGGGTGGCAAGATCTGGGATGATGCGGGAATATATTCTCCGTCACATCGACCATGAGCGACGCAAAACCGCCCATCCCGTGATGGCTGACATCATGCCTGAGACCTACGGCATCATGGTTTATCAGGAGGATGTGATTAAGGTAGCGCACTACTTTGCCGGACTGAGTTTGGGCGAAGCGGACGTACTGCGCAGAGGAATGAGCGGAAAATCCCGCTCCAAGGATGAATTCCAGCGGGTGAAGGAGCAGTTTTTCGAAAACTGCAAGAAGCTGGGCCGGGAGGAAAAAGTCGCTGCCGAAGTCTGGCATCAGATTGAGAGCTTTGCGGGGTATTCCTTCGCCAAAGGACACTCGGCCTCCTTTGCGGTGGAGAGCTATCAGAGTCTGTACCTCAAGGCCTACTTCCCGCTGGAGTTTATGGTCGGCGTGATCAACAACTTCGGGGGATTTTACCACACCGAATTCTATGTACACGAGCTCCGGATGAACGGAGCCGACATCCAGGCTCCGCATCTGAACGAAAGTGAATATCTCACTCGAATCATTGAAAAAACTGTTTTCTTAGGCTTTATCCACATGAAATATTTGGAAAAAGCCACCGTGGAAAAGCTCCTCTCCGAGCGGCGAATGAATGGGCCATTTCTGGGGTTAGCAGACTTTGTAGCCAGGGTGGAGATCGGACTGGAGCAGCTCCTGATTCTGATCCGGATGACCTGCTTTCGGTTTACCGGCAAAACCAAGCAGGAACTGCTATGGGAGGCGCATTTTCTCCAAAACAAGCGAAAGGCCGTGGCAAGCACGAATGAGCTTTTTCGCTCAGCCACGACAGAGATCATCTTTGGCAAAAAGCCTCCACAAGTCCCCGAACTGGACGAAACCGACATTCGACAGGACATCCTCGATCAGATCGATATTTTGGAGTTTCCGCTTGACTCGCCTTTTCACCTAGTCAAAGACCAAAGTGTCCAAGGTATTAAAGCCAAGGATCTGCAAAGCCATCTGGGAAAAACGGTGATGATCCTCGGCTACCTGGTCACAGTCAAATACACCCGCACGGTCAGGGGCGAAGTGATGAACTTCGGTACTTTTCTGGATCGGGACGGAGACTGGATTGACACGGTGCACTTTCCTCCTGTGGTCAAAAAATA
Source organism: Algoriphagus aquatilis (assembly GCF_042657405.1). Lineage (NCBI taxonomy): Bacteria > Pseudomonadati > Bacteroidota > Cytophagia > Cytophagales > Cyclobacteriaceae > Algoriphagus > Algoriphagus aquatilis. Next base: position 130,689 of record NZ_JBHSKS010000009.1, on the reverse strand, counting down.
CCCCTTCAAAGGTCGGGCAATCTACCGGATCGAGGGGAAAGTGACGGAGGAATTTGGCTTCTACTCGATCGAAGTGGACAAGCTGGAGCGGATGGCGTATTGGAATGCTGCGGATTAGGTTTTTAGCCGCAAAGGCAGGAAGACGCTAGGGGGAGTTATTGAAAAATAGTTAATGAGTTATTGGTTGATTAAGGCACAGCACAGAATAAAACCAAATCTTAACTATTGGAAATGACTTTATCTTACTGCCTGTGCATCACCATACAAACTCCTTAACTAGTCAGGACTGTAAAAATAAAATATCTATTAACGAAACTTTCAAACGCCGATCCACTTGATTTTGAGACAAAAAACTTTTGAAGGAAGAATCAATTTCAGACAAATTACGTTATCTTAGAGGACAAATTACCGATAAAACCATGGCAAAGAAGATCTTCAAAGTCAGTGAAGCCGCTGCTGCAGTTTATGAAAAAGCCACGATGACGGTAGAGGATATCCTTCATCTAGATGCAGAGGGACTCTATGAGCCACTAGCCCGAGTAGAAACCTTCCGCAATGGTCTTGACAAAAACGCCTTCGAAAGCCTCAAGGCGCTATCCGGCCTTGACTATGAGACCTTGGCTGATGCTTTGGGAGTCTCTGCCAAGACACTTCAGCGCAAGGAAGTGTTTGACACCGGGCAATCTGAGAAGCTATACCAATTAGCTGATCTTTATGCCATGGGGATCAATTATTTTGGAAGGGAAGGATTCAGACGATGGATGGAGCGGCCGCTTTTTACCCTCGGTAATCGTATTCCGCTCGATTTGATTGATGTATCGACGGGTATTGACTTGCTCAAGGCAGAGATCATGCGACTACAGCACGGGATCGCTATTTGAGCCGGATGAAAGTCTACAGACTTGCACTAACGCAGTACTGCGATCTGAGCGGTGAAGGCGCCAAGATCTATGGAGGCAGGTGGAATCTCCCGGGGTTTCCTGCTATTTACGCGGGATCAAGCATTTCTGCATCACTTTTAGAACGGCTCACCATTGACTCGGAGTTGCTTTCATCTGAGCGTTATATACGCTACTCAGTAATGGAATTCAGCATTCCCGAGCCCTTGATTTTCATTCCCGAAAAAGAAGATTTACCGCTGGATTGGAATCAGATTCCGGCAGTTCGAAGCTCGATGGAGTTTGGTGCCAACTTGTTAAAGTCAGGAATTACCTGCTTTGCAGTTCCCTCGGTGGTAGACCCAAGTTCGCTTAATTTTGTCATCAATCCTCTATCGGAAAAATTCCATACCTTGGAATATAGAATTTACAGGCTCGAACTGGACAAGCGGATTCTAAGATCCACCTAGACTTTTGAAGTCAAAAAGAACAACAGTCAAATTTGGAAACTTTTTAGATTGGATTAATTTTCAAGAAAAATCCACCACCATGAAAATCATCCAGACCGCTCTTATCCTGATTTTTACCCTGCTTGTTGTCCCTGTTTTTACCTATTTTTTCGGTATTCCGTTGGGAGAAAAAGAATGGGAAACCCTTGGTGTCCTCATGAAAATCTGCGGCTTTTCCATAGCTTATTGCTTCTTGGTTGGGGAGCTAACAAACAACAACAGTCAGGTGGACAAGTATTGGAGCATCCTTCCTATCATCTACGCTTGGGTGATGGCCTACTATGGGGATTTCAGTCCAAGGATGATCCTAATGGCTATTTTGGTAACAGCTTGGGGATCGAGACTCACCTACAACTTTGCCCGAAAAGGTGCTTATCGATTGAAATTCTGGGAAGGTGAGGAAGACTACCGCTGGGAGATTTTGAGGAAAAAACCGGAGTTTCAGCCCCGATGGAAGTGGACTTTGTTCAACCTGTTTTTTATCTCTGGTTATCAAAATGTATTGATCCTTCTTTTCACCCTTCCTATGCTGGTGACAATGCAGTTTGACGGGATTCCATTGGGAGTTTGGGATTTGGTAGTCTCCGCAGGGGTGTTGTTCTTCTTGTTAATAGAAACTATCGCTGATGAGCAACATTGGAAGTTTCAAAGTGAAAAATGGAGACTCATCCGAGAAGGAAAACTCCTGCATGGAGATTTTGCCAAAGGCTTTTTGGATAAAGGGCTGTGGGCTATATCCCGACACCCGAACTACCTTGGTGAGCAAGGGATTTGGGTTTGTTTTTACTTTTTCTCAGTCGTGGTGTCCGGACAGTGGCTCAATTGGTCGATAGTTGGGGCCATGCTCTTGCTTATTCTCTTTCAGGGTAGCTCAAACTTCAGCGAAGAAATCAGCGCCTCCAAATATCCAGAATATAAGGACTATCAATCTAGAGTTCCCCGGTTTATCCCCGGAACCAAAGGCGAACCGCAGCGAAACCCTGCACCGACTGCTTAAATCAAGGTCTAATCGAAGTCAAAATCAACTTTTTAAATTCCACCTCGGCACCCTCTGCCTGAAGGGCAATTTGTCCTCGTTGGGCGGTTGCGCCGTAGCCGTCATTAACCAAAATACCATTCACCCAAACCGTCACCTGGTTTCCCTCACATTTGATTTTCATCCGATTCCATTCGCCTAATGGTTTTTCTGAGTCATCTGTGAGATTGAGAATTCTTCGTTCTTTCCCTTCAGAAACTCCCCAATTTTCCTTTGGCCCACGTCTTTTCTCCATATCATTGACCTGAATATCTTCTTGAATACACCAAAAATCCCCAGCATTGCTGTGCATCATCTGCACTTCGATTGATTTGGGAAACATATCATACAATGCCCTTGGGGTGGATGCATGAACCAATACCCCACAGTTTCCGGGCTTCCCTGCAAAGCGATATTCAAATTCCAGAATATAGTTTTCATAGCTTTTTTCCGAAATCAGGTGTCCTCCCGGTGTACCCAAACTCACCAATAACCCATCTCTTACGATAAATGGCCTCCTCAAGCTGCTGTCTTTTTGCAAGTCTGGAACATCCATGTACCACCCTGATAGACTTTTTCCATCAAACAATAAAACTTGTCCTTGGACCAAACCGAAGGAAAAAAGGAAAAGAAATACCAGGGCCAGGGATTTTTTCATGAGGTCGACTTTTTATGGGAATATCCAAAAAATTACCCAAAGGCAAAACCTCCAGTTATTTGAGAGGCTATGCTTGATGTACAAGGGAGAAAGAAAAGATAAAAAAAATCAGTCCTCAAAAACTCATAGTTAAGGCTTTAATTCCTTATACTTTGGGATTGAATTGAAAAAAGAACGTGTCTAAAAAATCACCCTTATCATTAAAATTTTGTGCAACCGTAATGTTGACATGAATATAGACTACAAAAAGAATGGGGCTCCAATTTTGAAATTTGGAGCCCCGTTTTTGTTTTGGGTTTTCTGAGTATTTGGAAGTCCTCACCCTTGAGTATTTGCAGATTTTACTAAAACCAAAATGAAACAGTCGTTCTTAGTAAAATCTGCAAAAAACAACTTAGAAGGAATAAGTACCATCAGCCTTTCGACAGGACTCCAAGACCTTTTGCTGAAAGAGTTTGTCGTTTTTTAAGATGTCATAAAACTCTTTGATGAAGTTATTTACCCATTTGGCATCAGCCTCAGAGAAGTATTGTTTGTTCAGCTCTATCGTTTGAAAAATCTTTGACTCCTTGGCCAAAAATTCTTTTCTAATCGTCTGTACAAGAGCTGGATCTCTGCAAAATCCACGAAACATCCGATCAGTTATCTTTTCAATCCCAACTGCTGAATTAACTTGACCATAAGGTGGATTTACCAACCCGGTCATATCAAAATCATAGGCCAAAGGGATGATTGTTTTTTCACCTACCAACATTACTTTTTGATTATGCTGATATAATCCCGACCAATCTGTATTACCAATCATCATTTGAAACAAGTCATGCCTGACCGTAGCGCTATCTTCCATAATACTTGGAGGTATTTTTTTGGTCAATATTTCACCGTCAAATCGCTTGGCTACCTCGTCATCATCTTCAATGAGAATCCCTAACAGAACGACAGCCCCCCCTTTTTTATCATCCAGATTGGTAAATTCTACTTTGACTAATCGCGTGTCAAATGTGTAAGGGGTAACCTGTTCAAAAAGTTGGTAAGCAAGGTATTCTTTACCCAAAAAACTATCTGCAAATTTTGTTTTACTGCATGGTAAAACCAGCTTTAAACTTCTATTCCCTTGAAAAATGGTCCCCTTTGCTTCACCCTTTTTCAACTTGATCCGCATGGGTGGATAATAGCAGTTGGCCAGCCTGAAATTCCCTCTGGTCCGGATTTCAAAGGGAAAGGTCTCCCAACTCCCGGAGGAAGTTTGCACAGAAATCTCCGAATCCATGTAAGTGGAGTCATTGGTTTTGGATTTGATTTCCTTGATCGAAAAACTCATCTTCATGGAAATCGGAACTTCAGAGTCAAAAAGTTTTTCGATTTCCTGAGATACCCCTTCGGACCAGAAAGCGAATAGAAATAGGACTGAAAGTAAAATTGACTTTCTCATAAGGCTTGCTGTTTAAAATTTCAATTTTTATAAAAAACGCTACTCAGAAAAGGAGTTGAGAGCCATCTTACCCAAAACAGGCTTCAAATCCGGCTCACTCTCGTTGATAATTTAATCTTAAAATCGAGGAAATAGTAGCTTCCCAAAATAAATCGGTACGTCAGACTTTTGGCCTTGCTTCCCAAATCCTCATAAAAAGCATGTGCGCCATGCGTCGGGCGTGTTCTTTGGCATAGTCAGCTACTTCACCCACAAAATACTGATCTAAAGTAGCAAACCATAATTCCAACCAACTGCCAAAGTGCACCTGATCAATCGAATAATCTACTTTTTCATCCACCTCGCGATGGACCCGGGTGGGATTAAACTTACCTGCCCCCGGTCCAGTCTGAAGTAAAATCATTTCCCAAAAATCAGACAAATGAACCAAATGAACCTCCCAATCCTGAACTACTTCATTGAAAACAGGTCCCAACAATTCATGGACTCTTACCTGTTTGTAAAAGCTTCTAACCAAGAGATCAACCTCTTTTCGGGATTGGATCGGGATTCGTTTCATTTTAAAACCGGGGCTAAAACCTCTTTGTTACCGTCAATTCCATCAGGAATAGGAAGACCCAAAAGCTGACACAGCAACGGGTAAATATGGATATTCTGAAAAGGCTCGATCTGAAATCCCGATTTAATCTGAGGCCCTTTGGCATAAAAAATTCCCCACATCTCTTGGTTTCTTGGACTGAACCCATGCTCTCCAAACACATTGGTTTTGAACCTTGCCGAGTTGTTTTGATACCTGACCATGCCCCGCTCATCGGCCAGGTAATAGCCTAATCTGGGAAGAATAACCAAATCTCCCACCCTTTGAGGGAATTTACTGATGTCTGTATAGTTTTCATTGGTTTGCAGATCGTCGATGGTAATATCCTCGCTTCGCTCCTTCAGCTGCTTGATGACTTTCTCTTTTTCAGATGGATTTTTCAGATGAAGATGTGCCAAAGCCCCATTGTTGACCACCCTTGCTTCAATCCCTTGCGTCAACTGATCCAGATTGATCAGTTGTTCTTTTTTCACATCGGCCATCCCATGATCAGAAACCAAAATGAGATGAATTTCCTCCTCAAAGCTTTTTAGCCCTTCAAACAAGGCTCCAAGTTCGCGATCGAGACGAGTCAGGGTCTTTTTCAATTCCGCATCGTTGGAGGGACCAAATCGATGACCGGTATCGTCCATATCAGAAAAATATAGAGTGATCATTTGAGGACTATCTTCCGCCGGCAATTGAAGCCAATCAAAGACTTTGGCAATACGCGTTAGATTGGGAACACTCCCGTCGTAATCATAGTAATAGGTTGGCCGCACTCCCTGCACGGGTGCTTCCGAACCCACGAAAAAGTAACTGGCTGATTTGATTCCATTTTGCTCTGCCCACACCCAAATCGGTGTGCCGCCATACCAATAGCCATCTTGTACCACCTCGCGATTTCCCATCGTGTAGACTTGATTTTTGAAGGGTTCGTAGAAGGCATTGTCCACCAACCCATGGTGCTCCGGGAGCATTCCAGTAGCGATGGTGTAGTGATTGGGGAAAGTTTTGGATGGAAATGAAGGTATTAAGCCCTTGGCAGCAGTGCCCTCAGCAATAAATCGGCTGAGATTCTCAGGCTGAAAGCGCTCCACGTAATCGTACCGAAAGCCATCCAAGGAAATCAAAATGACAACGGGCTTCTTTTCTTGAGAAAAGGCAATCGAAGCCTGAAAAAACCAAAGTAAGAGTAAAATCCTTCGCATTTTTTATTTCAAAATTACCCATCAAACCTTGGTATGCAATCCTTTTTTTGGAGATTCAAGGCATGTTTGTTTCGCTATGAAAAATCTCCCAATCCTGATTCTCTTGCTCTTTGGTTCCTGTGTTCAAGCAGAAAAAACTCCTCGCCCCAAGGTGATCCTAACGGATGAGCAGCTGCTTGATACGGTCCAATACTACACGTTCCAATATTTCTGGAAAGGTGCCGAACCCAACTCGGGTATGGCCCCTGAGCGAATCCACATCGATGGAGTCTATCCGGACAATGATGCACACATCATCACCACCGGAGGCACAGGAATGGGCTTGATCGGAATTCTGGGAGCCATCGAACGCGGCTGGATCAGTCGGCAAGAGGCTGTAGGACGATTTGACACAATGCTCACCTTCTTGGAAAAAGCCGATCGCTGGAATGGCATCTGGCCACATTGGCTGGATGGGAGAACAGGCCGTGTCAAACCCTTTTCTCCAAAAGACGACGGGGCAGATTTGGTAGAATCAGCTTTCCTAATGCAGGGATTACTCGTAGTTAGAGAATATTTCAAAAGCGGAAATGAGAGCGAAAAATCCATTGCTGCAAGAATTGACAAACTCTGGAAGGAAATGGACTGGACCTTCCATACCCAAGGCAAAGAGGTGCTGTATTGGCATTGGTCCCCAAGGTTTGGTTGGGAGATGAATTTTCCGCTCGAAGGATACAACGAATGCCTGATCGCCTATGTACTTGCAGCGGCTTCTCCAACCCATGCTATTTCCAGCCAAGCCTATCACCAAGGCTGGGCAAGATCAGGTGGTATCCGAGCGACAAATTCAGGAGGATATGGCTTCCCACTCCAGCTTCGACACAATGGTGCCGAGCAACTGGGAGGACCGCTTTTTTGGGCTCATTATTCTTACCTGAGCCTCAATCCCAAAGGACTGAAAGATCAATATGCGGACTATTGGCAGGAGAATGTGAACCAAACTTTGATCAATCGGGCTTGGTGCATCGAAAATCAAAAAAAATTCAAAGGATATGGGGAAAATCTATGGGGACTGACGGCATCGTATTCGATCAATTTCTATGACGCCCATCGTGCTGGAAATGACACCGGAGTCATCTCTCCCACGGCTGCAGTATCTTCGATTGTCTACACGCCCGAAGAATCCCTAAAAGTGATCCGAAACCTCTATGAAAATTATGGAGAGAAAGTCTTTGGTCCGTATGGGTTTTACGACGCGATGAGTCCGGAACATAATTTCTTCCCACAGCGGTATTTGGCGATCGACCAAGGCCCGATGGTTTCCATGATCGAAAACTACCGAAGCGACCTAGGCTGGAAGTTATTCATGCAAATTCCTGAAATTCAAAATGGACTGGATAGACTGGGTTTTAGCTATCAATAGCCCAATTAATCCTAGAAATCCAGACGCATCAAAAAATCATTTTGGATCTCATCTCCAAATGGAAAAGGATGGCTTCCGAAGATCCGGAGGCCATTTTTTTCATAAAATCGGATAGCGCGAGCATTTTGCTCCCATACTCCCAGCCAGAGGTAGTCTTTCTGATGTTGCTTCGCAAAGTCGATGGCTGTATCGAGTAGCTTTTTCCCTAATCCACTTCCCAAATACTCTTCCAAGACATACAATCTAGCGATCTCTAAGCTTTTGGGATCGTGTAAGTCCGTCTGCGCAGGCACCCGATTGACTTTGGTGTAAGCGATGATTTCCCCCTCGAGCTCAGCCACAAAAAAGGTGGAAGCAGGATTGGCCAGTTCCTTATCAAACTGGTTCAACGTAAAAGCTTCCGCAAGGTAAGCAGCTACATTTTCAGGTTTATTTCCGGCGGTAAACGCTTGCAAAAAGGCGGTTCGAGCCATGTGGAGCAAATCCCCAAGGTCAGATTGCGTAGCTTTTCGGATGACAGGTTCGAGACTTGGATTTTCCATGTTAGAGTTTCTTGAGCGCGACATCTATCTGGGAGGTGGGGAATTCACCCAAAATAGCACGGTAATTCCCTTTGGAACTGATTACCACAAAGCTCCTGCAAGGATAGGGATATTTGAAGAAATTGGCTTTAAACACTTCTTCCGGGTCAGGAACCCAAGTCATGATGCCTTTGTATTTTTCCAGTCCATGGGGATGCTGGTACACATACACCGGTTCGGAGGTAGTATGCTTTTCGGCGTAGCGGAGAATGGCTTTGTGGTCATTTGCCAGATTTTTGGGATCATTTGCCAAGCCTGTGGAATTGCACTCATCCTTACCGGGATAATAGACTACAATCAAGGGTTTGCCCGCTGCAAAATCAGCCTCCCGACCCAACTTTTGATAAAAAAGCCTGGCATCCGTCAAACCGACAGGCATTCGGTGCACCAGCTTCATATCTCCCTCCTGATCACCCGGTACACCAAAATACGGCCCGTTTAGGATTTTGTCCTCGTACTCGGTCTTGACAATCCTCCTTCCCAACTCATTGAAGTAGGTTTGGGAAAAAAGGACTCCGCAATCAAATAGGAAAAAACTTAACAAGAATAGTTTCTTCATTAACTGATATTCCAAATGATTAAAGATTAATTATTTTCAACCTTATTCCCCCAAAAAATCACCAACGCTGCCGTTCCAAACATGATCAGGCTATAAATCGCCGATGGGATCGTCATCACCGAATTGACAATCAACGTAGCAGCGATGGTAATCCCCAAGGTGCCATTTTGGATTCCTGACTCGACAGCTATGGTGAGGCTTTGCCGGAAATTCAGCCCAGCCACCTTTGCAACTCCATATCCCAATCCAAGGGTTGCCAGGTTTAATGCGAGAGAAGCAGGTCCCGCATCGATAAAAAACTGAACCAAGTTGTCTCTTTCCTTGACAAAAGCCGAAACTACGATCAGTATAAAAAAGACCGTTGAAAACTGCCGAAATGGAATTTCCAACTTTTTGGCGAGGGCAGGGACTTTCTTAAGGACCAACATACCGATCGCCACCGGGATAATCGTGATGACCAACACAGAGATTACCGTGCCTAAGATTTCAAGCTGTTGCTCTTCACCACCCGGGATAAAATAGCCGATCGAAAAATTGACCACAAACGGTATAGTCAACACCGTAATCATGGAAGAAAAGGCTGTCAAGGTAATCGAAAGCGCGGTATCTCCTTTGGCTAGGTGCGTGATCAGATTGGATGTAGCGCCACCGGGGCAAGCCGCCAAAATCATCAAGCCCACCGCTAACTCGGGAGAAAGCCCGAGGCCTTTGGCGATAAAAAAGGCGACTACAGGCAGCAGGACAATCTGATTTAAAAGCCCAAGCAAAACAGCCTTGGGGTAAATCAAGATCCGCTTAAAGTCTGACAAAGTGAGGCTAAGCCCCATCCCGAACATGATCACTGCCAATACCAGTGGCAGAAATAGCTCGGTAAGAATGCTGGATTCCATGATATTTTGGGTTTGAAGTTTTTTGGGGTGATCAGAATCTAATCCTAGAGATTTGAATATTGGTCATTGATTATTGGTCATTGATTATTGGTCATTGATCATTGGTCATTGGTTATTGGTTATTGAATTTCCCTTTCTCTTGCCTCTACAGCAGTCCTGCCACCGCAAACCCAACATACGTTCCAAGCGCATTCCCAAGGGTCCCAACCAGCATACCGGGTAGAAGCAGATCGGGTCGGTTCAAACTTTCGGCTGATGCAATGGCGGTGGTATTCCCTCCCACATTTGCCTGCGAGGCTACTGCTATCACATCCCAATCCATCTTCAGCAGCGCCCCCACCCCGAAAATCACCAACCCATGAATCAGAACCAGTAAACCCACAAACAGCATCAGCGTCCCCGCCAACTCACCGGTCTGTGCCAAGGCCCCAAAATCGCACAGCGTCCCGATCACCGCAAGAAAGATCAAGATCATAAAGAATCCGACCGTATGCTTGCCATACAGCTGCTGCACAGAAGGAAACTGGGCGAGAATCAAGGCCAAGGTGGTGAGAAAGATGATTTCAGGCACCTGAGGAAACCAGCCCACCAAGACTTTGCTCACCGTAATTCCCAAGAAACCCAGAGCTAACAGCGAAGCCAAGGATGAAATCGATACGTATTCGATACCCTGTGACTTTTCTCCAGTATGTGCAGAAGCAAGTTTCTTTCGCGGAAATAACTTTTGCAGATACTTTGGCAGGATAAGCATGGCAATGATCCAAGGAGTACCAATCAGATTATCCACCACCGTGGCAGCAGCATAGAGATTTCCGCTTTGGTTGACTTCATAATGCAGGGCAATCGCATTGAAATTGATCGAGCCGCCGATGTAAGTCCCAGTGAACATTCCCGCAATGGCAGGTGCCAACTCCCCAATCTGAACAGCCGGATTCACCAAATACCAAGAAACCAATACCCCAATTACGGTAGCAAGAGAACCCAACAGAAACATCATCAAAAGCGGAAATCCTGCCTTTTTTATACTTTTCAAATCTACCTCCAGCATGGTAATGAAAATACCCAAGGGAGCGAGGTATAGAAAAACTCCATCATACACCGGACTGCCATCCATCGCACTTGGAATTACACCCAAATTCGAAAGCAAGGCGCAAATCAAAATCGCCCAAATGGGCATGCCGACAGTTTTACCCCAAGAAAATCGGGTCAACCATGTGGCAAAAAAAACAGCAATACAGAGGGTTCCGGCAATAAAGAGTGGCTCTTGGGTAAATGTCATTCAGGAAAATAGAAAAAATTAGACAAATCCACCCAAAGTGAAATTCTCATCTAAAAAATTTACAAACCGAATCAATCACAAATCCCAACTCCTCCACCTTCAAATACGGATTCAAGGGAAGGGAAAGCCCATGATTGGCTAGATTTCTTGCACTTTGAAAATCTCCTTTTGTCAAATAGGGCTTCAAATCCGGTACGATGGCAGGGTAATGAATAGCTGTTCCGATTCCCCTTTCAGCCAAAAACTGTTTCAGTTCATCTCGCCGCTGAGTCTGAATCACAAACAAATGGGCATTGTGATCCTCTCCTACTATATCTTCTGGCAAAATCAACTCAGAAATACCTCCAAAAGCCTCCAAATAGGTCTTAGCGATTGATTTGCGTATTGCCTGATTTTTCTCAAAATCCTCCAGCATGACATTCAGAAAAGCTGCCTGCACTGTATCAATGCGACTGTTTCTACCAACTGTCTCATGCTGATCTCGGATAGGCTGACCGTGATTGAGTAGAAGCCTCATTTTTTTCGCCAATTCACCTTCTTGAGTCAGGCACATCCCCGCTTCTCCGAGTGCTCCGAGATTTTTGGTAGGGTAAAAACTCAAGCAACCGATATCTCCCCAAGTTCCCGCAGCCTTGGTATGTTGAAAAGAACCAAATGCCTGAGAAGAATCTTCAATCACAAAAAGATGATGAAGCTTGGCTTTTTCCATCAGCAATTTCATTTCCACCATTTTTCCATAGAGATGGACCGGAATCACCGCTTTTGTTTTTGGTGTCACTGCCTTTTCCCAATCTGATCTCAGTAAACCTTGCGGATCTGTATCCCAAAAAATTGGTTTCGCTCCAACTAACACCACCACCTCTGCAGTGCTGACCCAGGTCATAGCCGGGACGATTACCTCATCTCCAACGCCGATACCCAAAGCACGCAAAGCCAACTCCAACGCATCGGTTCCATTCGCACATGGGATGGAATGCTTCGATTTCAGGATGTCGGAAACGGATTGTTCCAAGGCCTGAACTTCCTTTCCCCCTGAAAAAATTCCTGCCTCCAACACTTCTGAGAACCGTGATTTTAGCCTTGATTTTAGGCTTTCTTCCATTCGGCTTAGATCAAGAAAGGGTATGTTCATCGAGGATTTTGGCAAGTTGGTGACTGAGGTATTGACGGGAGTATTTTTCTAGATCTTTTGGATCAACCTTTTTCGCAGAAGAATCCATCAAGGCCCTCAGCTGCCCTCTTATGGTTAACGCATCTGTATGAGCGATCACCTCCCCGGCACCGGCATCTTTTAGGATTTTGGCAGAGTCTCCTTTGGGATCACCCAAAGCCAGAACAGGCACTTCGGTTGCCAGATATTCAAACAGTTTCCCGGGAATATTCCCCTGGGCATTTTTAGTATCTGTCAGGATCAAGACCAACACATCAGCTTTGGCATAAAATCCAAAAACCTCACCATGCGAAACATACCCAGCAAAATGAATCCGCTCACTTAGCCAAGGGTCTTGCTTGACATATGCCTGAACCTGTTCGCTGACTTTGCCCACAAAAGTCCATTTCACTTCTTCTACTCCACCTTCAAACTCGGCCTTCAATGCCTCCATCAAAGGAAGTGGGTTTCGGATAGCATCGATTATTCCTGAGTAGACTAAATGGAGCTTTCCAGCTTCTTTTTCTCTTGGAGAAAAGCCAAGAGGGATATCACCGGGATCGTAACCATTGGTTAGCAGGTTAATTTTTCGACGGGCAAGCTTCTCCAAATCCCCTTGAAAAGTCGGAGAAATGGTCAACACTACATTGGCTTCTTTCAGTACAGTCTGCTCCAACTGCTGATGTTTTTTTCGGATAAAGGAAGTCATCGGAAGCGTGTCCAAAAACTCCCATTGCGACCAAGGATCCCGGAAATCAGCGATCCAGGGCAATCCGGTCTTACGCTTCAGTTCTCGCCCGATCAAATGCATGCTATGCGGTGGGCCCGTGGTAATAACGGCTTGAAACTGCCCACTCTGCACCAAATCTGTCAAAAATTTCACGGAAGGTTTCACCCAGAATACTCTGGGATCTGGGACCAATAAATTGGCTCTTGCCCAGATTGCTGCTTTCTCCAAGAACCCCTTTTCTTTTTGCTCCAAAAGACGTCCGGGATGAGTTTTGGTTTTCCCTTTCACTCTGGAAAAAAGTTGGTACGGCTCCCAAATCGGGAATTTGATTACCTCCAGCTGCTTGGGCACCTCTTTCTCCAGACTTTCATCCCTGAGGTCAAAGTCCGGATTTTCGGGGGTAAATATCACCGGTTCCCAACCTGCGTCGGGCAAATACTTGGCAAACTTCAACCAACGCTGCACTCCGGAGCCACCGCTTGGAGGCCAGTAGTAAGTAATGATAAGTACGCGTCGGGTCATTTGCTGAGTTGAAATTAGGTTAAGCCTAACAAAGTAAATCAAACCCTTGAGGTTTTGAAAACCACAAGGGTTACCCAAAAAAGAAAGGGGAAAGTTTTCTCTCCCCTATTCTTCATATTTCTTCAATCGATATTCAGTGTTCGATATTTTTTTTAAATAAGCCTTAGATGTTTGAGTAACCTCGAAGGTTTATCCGAAATCCGAAATCAAAAATCCGATATTCTTATTCCCCCTGCGCCAAAGAGTAACCTCTCACTCCATCGAAAGTGTATAGATGCTCTGTCTTGATAAAGTCGAAGCCCAACTTTTCGATTTGCTGTAGCAAGTCCAACACTTGGGCGTGAGTCACCACACTGCCATCGTCGGTCTTGAATCGGCATCTCCAGTGGTCGGTGCAGAAAGTTTCCTTCATTCCTTCAGGGAAAACTTTCACCCCTCTGTTCGTGATCAAGTGCAGCTGAAGTCCGTTGGCATTGGCCTGACGAAGCTTCTCTCCAATGACATTTGGATCTCTTCCATCCTGATCCCAATCGATAAATACATCCACACCAGTCAATTCCTTTTTGGCTTTTGCCTTGGGTCTGAGTTTGGTGTCCATCGGCTTGATTTCCCCTTTTTCAAACTCAGCAGGAGCCATCGAAGTTGGCAATTGTCCCAAGCGCTCAATTACCGCCTGAGCAAACTCTTGAGTACCTACTTTTTTGGAAGAAAGTCCTTCCTGATAGATGTCTCCGGTGTGAATTCCGTCTTCCAAAGTCTTCATCCAGGCATTGGAGATTTTTTCAGCGACTTCCGGCTGCCCAATATGGACGAGCATCATGATCGCTCCATTGAGCAAACCCGATGGATTGGCAATGTCCATACCTGCAATGTCAGGAGCAGAACCGTGGATTGCCTCAAACATGGCCACTTCCTCACCCACGTTGGCAGAGCCTCCAAGACCTACCGAACCGGTTACCTGTGCTGCGACGTCAGAAATGATATCACCGTACAAGTTGAGGGTAACGATCACATCAAAAATCTCTGGACGGTCTGCAATCAGAGCAGTTCCGATATCGATAATCTTGTGGTCAGTTTGGATCTCAGGATACTCTTTTGCGATTTCATCAAAAGTTTTGTGGAATAGACCATCGGCCAACTTCATGATGTTGTCCTTGGTCATGCAGGTTACCTTTTTACGGCCGTACTTTTTAGCATATTCAAAAGCATAGCGGATAATTTTCTCGGAACCTGGCTGAGAAATCACTTTCAGACACTGATAGACTTCATTGGTCTGACGGTGCTCGATGCCAGCGTATAGATCCTCCTCATTTTCCCGAATGATGACTAGGTCAGTCTTCGGGAAATAGGTCTTAATGAAAGGAGAATAAGCTTTGCAAGGTCTCACGTTGGCATAGAGACCAAATGACTTTCGGGTAGTTACATTGAGCGACTTGAAACCACCGCCCTGAGGCGTGGTGATGGGAGACTTTAAAAAAACTTTCGTCTCTCTCAAGGAATCAAATGACTTCGGCTCCATCCCTGAGCTGATTCCTTTGAGGTACACTTGCTCCCCAATTTCTATTACATCGTACTCCAATTGTGCTCCGGCAGCTTCCAAGATTGCCAGGGTTGCTTTCATGATTTCTGGGCCGATTCCATCGCCATAGGCCACGGTAATTTTTCTTTTGGAGGACATATAGTAGTTGTTTTAGTTTGAATTTTGCTGCCGCAAAAGTAATCAAAATTGCCTGAAGGGCTTGGACTTTCATACTAAAATTGCCTAATGGAAAAGATTAAAAATCTTGTGAAACAGCTCAGAATTAGGTCTTTTTGATTTTTCACAAAAAGACAAATTTGGCATTGTAGCCCACTGACTTATATTTGCTTTCCCCTTACTTCAAGATTATGTCTCAATTTGTCAACATCCTCACAGAAGAAAAAAACGGAGTTCTATACCTGACCGTCAATCGGGAGGATAAAATGAATGCCTTGAATTTCGGTACCCTGGAAGAACTGAAAATGATCTTCGAACAGGTAATTGACGACAAATCGTTGAAGGCGGTCATTTTAACCGGTGCAGGTGAAAAGGCTTTTGTAGCCGGTGCTGACATCAGCGAAATCGCTACCCTTAACGAAGTAAACGCGCGAAAATTTGCAGAGAACGGACAGGAGATTTTTGCAATGATTGAAAACTGCCACAAGCCGGTCATCGCTGTGACCAATGGTTATACTCTAGGTGGAGGCTGCGAACTGGCCATGGCCTGCCACATGCGGATAGCTACTGCCAATGCGAAATTCGGTCAGCCGGAAGTTAATCTAGGCATCATTCCCGGATATGGAGGTACCCAACGGCTCACGCACCTGATCGGACGAGGGAAAGCCAACGAGCTGATGATGACCGGAGACATGATCGGAGCAGATGAAGCCAAAAGTCTTGGGTTGGTCAATTATGTCCTTCCTACCAAAGAGGAAGCAATTGCAAAGGCTGAGGAAATCCTCACCAAAATCATGAGCAAAGCACCACTAGCCATTGGCATGATTGTGGACTGTGTAAATGCCGCATTTGCCGAAGAAAACGGTTACCAAACCGAAGCTAATTCTTTTGCCCGCTGTGTGAAGTCGGGAGACTACAAGGAAGGAACGACTGCATTTCTGGAAAAAAGAAAGCCGGTTTTCAGAGGAGAATAAGTCACTCCCTATTCGATGAGCCAACTGAAAAAACTTGCCGGACAGACGGCCATCTACGGACTGAGCAGCATCCTCGGCCGGTCCATCAATTTTTTACTGATCATTGTCTACACAGCCTACCTAGACAAGGCAGCTCTTGGGGCGTTTACCGGAATCTATGCCCTGATTGGCTTCCTCAACATTGTTTTCACCTATGGGATGGAAACTGCCTTTTTCCGATTTTCCACAAGGAAAAATCTTGACCCGGCGAAAGTATATCACAGTTCCCAATCGCTTCTCATCACTTCCTCGCTGATCCTTGGGTCAGGTATGTACCTGTTGGCTCCATGGCTTTCTGAAGTCATGAATTATCCCGACCAAGCTTATCTCTTCCGCTGGACAGCTTTGATTCTTTCATTTGACGCGATTTTGGCCATTCCTTTTGCAAAACTGCGCCTGGAAAATCGTGCTATTGCTTTTGCTGGCGCCAAACTGATCAACATCCTGTTCAATGTCCTTTTCAATTTACTTCTGATTATTTGGATTCCGGGCTGGATTGAATCAGGCAATCTAGAGCAGGGATTTTTGGGATTTCAGCAGGATTGGGGAGTAGAATACATCCTGCTTTCCAATCTCTTGGCCAATGGTTTGATCATCCCATTTGTCTGGTGGAGAGCCGGATTTTTCAGATTCACACTTGAAAAAGAGATTATTAAACCCATGTGGAAGTATTCCCTTCCGCTCCTATTTATGGGACTCGCCGGGGTGACTAATGAACTGGTTTCCCGATTACTCTTTGAGTATGTATTACCGGTCAATTACTTCCCCGGCGTGACTTCCCGTGAAGCCGCAGGTATTTTCGGCGCCAATTTCAAATTGGCCATTCTGATGAATCTAGTCATTCAGGCATTCAAATACGCAGCAGAACCCTTCTTTTTCCGCCAATCTACCGATAAAAACTCACCTCAGCTGTACGCCAAAGTGATGCATGCCTTTATCTTATTTTGTTCCCTTCTGATGATCGCTATCTCGGTCAATCTTTTTTGGATCGGACCGCTTTTTCTGAAAGGAGCTGCCTATGCCACCGGATTTTACATTGTGCCAGTTTTGTTGATGGGCTACTTGCTTCTTGGGGTGTATTTCAATCTTTCCATCTGGTTTAAGGTTACAGATAAGACCAGCTACAGCTTTTGGATCACTTTCATTGGAGCTTTGGTCAGCGTGGCAATTATCGTAGGATTGGTGCCAGTTTGGGGATTTATGGGAGGAGCTTTGAGTACCTTAGGCTGCTATTTGGTGATGACAGTGATTTGCTTTGGATATGGTCAAAAGTTTTACCCCATACCCTATCAGACCGGGAAGGCAATCCTCTACTTGGTTTTGGCTTTTGCCTTGAGTTACGGAGGATTTTACCTAGATCTACAGTCTCAGGAGATGAATTTTTTCGCAAAAAATACAGCCGTATTGATCTTCCTTGGCCTAGTGGTTTTGCTGGAAAAAGATCAATTGAACTCGCTATTTTCCCTCAAAAAAAAGAAAGCCTAAACTTCCACCTAAGGCTCCCGTATTCGGGATTAGTTCGGCCTTTTTAAACAAAAGGCATTATGTTTGTGACTCGGTGTTGCTATTCCCCAATCCAGTGAGATTAATCCCCGTTCTGATTCTTTTATTCATTTCAGTAGGAAATCCGATTTCGGTTTTTTCGCAGACCAAGCTATCCAAGAAAGAAGCTAAAGCGCAGGAAAACCAGACCAAAGCTACCCGCTATTTCATTGAAGGAGAAAAAGCTTTGGTACTGGGTGAGCTGGAGAAGTCTTTTTTTTACTTGCAAAAAGCGCAGGAACTATCTCCGGATGAACCTGCCATTTCTTACAAGCTTGCTGAGGTACTCGTTCGTAATAATCAGGCAGAAAAAGCGCTTCCTTTCGCAGAAAAAGCAGTCAACAGAGATCCTGACAATAAATACTATGCGCTCATGGTCGCAGAGATTTATTCCAATCTCAAACAGCCTCTCAAAGCAGCGGCGATTCTGGACAGATTGACAACCGAATCGGACAAAAATCAGCAGTACAATCTGGATCTTGCTTCCATATACCTCAGTGCCAATGAATTTGACAAAGCGTTGGTTGTACTTGACCGAGCGGAGGAATATTACGGTATCCGGGAGCCTTTCACGGTGCAAAAGCAGCGAATCTATCTTCGGAAAAACAACCTCCCCAAGGCAATCGAGGAAGGAAATAAGCTGATCGATGCCTTTCCCGGCAATCCCAATTACGTACTCAATCTGGTAGAAATTCTCTATAACAACGCCAAGCTGGATGAGGCGTTGAGTCTGGTCTCAGAAGAGATCGGAAAATATCCTGACCAGGCCGAACTTCAGATGGCGGCCTACACCCTCCTTAAAGAAAAAGGACAAACTCAAAAAGCCACTGACTATTTGATCAGAGCTTTCAAGAGCCAGGATCTGGATGCTGAGGTGAAAACAAAGACCTATTTGTCTATCCTCCAAGAATTCAAAACCAGCGAGCGAGATGCCTTACTCAATCAGTTGGAGGGGATCCTGGCAGAAACCAATCCCAACAACAGCTTTGTGTTTGCTGCATTGGGCGAGCGCAAAAAATCCGAAAGCAACCTTCCGGAGGCCCTGACCCTATTCAAAAAATCGCTTGCCATCCAGCCTAAAAATGCGCCTGTGTTGGAAGAAGTCATACTGAGTTCCTTTGGGGAAAATGCCAATTTTGAAGAACTGGAAAATTACACCACCATGGGAGTGGATGAATTTCCGGAGGCGCCAGAATTCTGGTTTTACGATGGGGTGGTAAAGTCTGCTCGAAAAAAAGACTCTCTCGCAGTGGTTTCTCTGGAAAAAGCCTTGGCTCTCAATGCCGGAAAAAACCAACAATTAGCTCAGGTAAGTTTTGGCTCACTTGGAAACAGCCTTTACAATCTGGGACAGAAAGACTCTGCTTTTGTGAATTTCGAACGAGCGCTCAAGTTGAATCCAAACGATGACCAAGTATTGAACAATTACGCTTATTTTTTATCGTTGGATAAAAGAGAACTTGAAAAAGCGAAAACCATGGCAGAGCGGGTGGTCAGGAAAAATCCTAAAAACTCCACTTACCTCGATACTTACGGTTGGGTTCTATTTCAGATGGGTAAATACCAAGAGGCAGCTCAGCAGATGGATGCCGCCATCAAAAATGACAACAATCCAAGTGGCGTGATGCTCGAGCATTACGGAGATATTTTATACCATTTAGGAAAAATACAAGAGGCAATTACCTGGTGGAAAAAAGCAGAAGGATCCTCTGAAGCCTCGGATAAGCTTTCTCAGAAAATCAAAGAAGGAAAATACTATGAGTAGATTTTTTACAGGTTTGATTCTAGCCGGAATGTTGATCTTGGCAGGATGTGCAAAAAAAACCATCCTATTTGAAGGAGACGGTAAAATGGAGGAATTTACTCCACTCGCTGCCAAGTACGACTACTTGAGTGCCAAGGCAAAAATCGTGATTGAAGAAGAATCAGGAAAAATCACCCGAGGTACTCTGACTGTACGAGCCAAAAAAGACAGCGTACTTTGGTTTACCATGTCTCCGGGCATGGGAATGGAAGCGATCCGAGGCTTATTTACCCAAGACAAAATCCAAATCCGAGACCGTGTTGGCAGAGATGATGTCAACCTGACCTATAAAGAGTTTGAAAATCTTTTTGGTCTCCGCTTATCGCTGGACTTGTTTCAAAATGTCATTTGGGCAAATGTCCCTTTTCCTGTGACTTACGAAGACAGATTGGTACGGGTAGGGAAAAAATTTGAATTGACTCAGGTAAGAGATAAGGTCCGCTATTTCACCAAGGTAGAAACTAGCCATGGCAAAGTGGCTGAGTTTTCAAGCAACTCCTTGGATGACAGAGGAACGGTGTTGGCAAGTTTTCCCAAATTTCAGGACATAAACAATCAGCCCTTCCCTATTGAGGTATTATTTAAGATTGCCTATCAACTGCCGGAGGGTGGACAAAACACACGAATCCATGTTAATTGGACCTCCATTGATCCCAATTCTGCACCTTTGAGTTTTCCATTCCGCTTTTAAGTCACCATGAGAAGGATTTCTTGCCTTGTATTTATTTTTTATGGTCTTCTGACGCTTTTCCCTGCATTTTCTCAGACTAAAAAGTCCAGAGAAGAGCTGGAAAGAGAGAAAATAGAGGTTCAAACCCGATTAAAAGAGTTTGACGCGATTCTAAAGCAGACTACCGCAACCAAGAAAACCTCACTCGGGGAACTCAATGCACTCACTCGTCAATTTCAGACGCAAAACCGATTGGTCAACACCATAGATCGAGAAGTCAAACTGATCAATAACGAAATCTCAGATACTGAGAATAAAATTGCATCACTTGAGGTACAGCTCAAGGATTTGAAGGCAGAGTATTCACGGATGATTTACAATTCCTCCAAGTTAAACAGAGGCCTTTCCATTATTGCCTTTGTATTCAGTTCATCCAATTTCAATCAGCTCTACATGAGGCTCAAATACCTCAAGCAGTATAGCGACAGCAGAAAGCAACAAGCTGCCCAAATAGAGAAATTAAGTACAGACTTATCCAATCAAAGGGCTCTTTTGGATGAGCGAAAACTCACCAAAGTGAAGGTGCTCGATGAAGAAAAAGCCGAAAAGGAAAAGCTGGAGAAAATGCGAAAAGAGCAGCAGGGCTTGGTAAATACCCTTTCCAGAAAAGAGCGGGATATCCAACGCCAAATTGCTGCAGCCAAAAAGCAGCAGGATCAACTGAATAGAATGATCAAAGCTGCCATTGAGGATGAAATCCGTCGTGCAGAAGCCGAGTCCAAAAAGGAAAATAGTACTACTACCAAAAAAGCCGGAACTGCTATGCCAATGACACCCGAGGCAGCAGCACTTTCCAGTTCCTTTGCAGGAAATAAAGGAAAACTTCCTTGGCCAGTGGAAACAGGATTCGTGACTACAGGCTACGGCACCTACCCTCACCCTACTTTGAAAGGCATAGTCCTAGACAGTGACGGAATTGAAATTAGAACGCAGCCAAACTCTAATGTCAGGGCTGTTTTTGAAGGGACGGTGAGTAAAATATCAACACTACCGGGCTATGGATTGACTGTAATTGTAAAACATGGAGAATATTTCACCCTCTACAGTAGGCTTAAATCAGTCAATGTAAAAGTTGGTCAAACAATCAAGGCCAAAGAGGTAGTAGGCCAAGTAGCCAGTAATCCAGAAGGCAATGCAGAAGTCCATTTCCAAGTTTGGAAAGGCCTTCAGATCATGGATCCGTCAGGTTGGATTACATCCAGATAGCACTGAAAATCGTATGTTCATAAAAAAGATTAACAGCTGTGGTCAGGAACCTTTGTCAAGCGACCCACAGTTGTATATTTGTAACTCTTATATCCTTAAACACACACCATCATGACTACATTAGGTTTCATTCAAAACATGGGCGGAGGTTCTATGATCTTGATCATCCTCGTTATCCTCCTTCTGTTTGGTGCTAAAAGGATCCCTGAATTGGCTCGAGGATTGGGTCGTGGTATCAGAGAATTCAAGGATGCCACCAAAGAAGTTCAGAAAGATCTTGAAGATGGGCTGAAAGACAACAAAAAGTAATCCCGTAAGCCAATAGACATTGGAAAAATTTAGTTCATTCGACGAAATCAAAAAATCGCTCGAAAAAAAAGAAGCTGACTGTAAAACAATTGTCAGTCATTATCTAGAAAACATCCAGACGAAGGCGCATCTCAACGCCTTCGTCGAAGTTTATGCCCATTCCGCTTTAGCACAAGCCGATCGGATTGACGAAAAACTCGCCAAAGGCAAAGCCGGAAAACTCGCCGGTATGGTCATCGGAATCAAAGATGTCCTCAACTATGCAGGCCATGAATCCAATGCCTCTTCCAACATCCTAAAAGGATATGTTTCCCAGTTTACCACTACTGCAGTCCAAAGACTTATCGATGAAGACGCCATCGTCATCGGCAGATTGAATTGTGATGAGTTTGGTATGGGAAGCTCCAATGAAAACTCCGCTCATGGCAAGGTACTCAATGCGCTGGATGAATCCAGGGTACCAGGAGGATCTTCGGGGGGGTCGGCTGTAGCCGTTCAGGCTAATCTATGCACCGTATCTCTAGGGACAGATACTGGAGGATCAGTAAGGCAGCCGGCAGCATTCACCGGCGTGATAGGCATGAAGCCTACCTATTCTCGCGTATCAAGATGGGGGTTGATTGCTTATGCTTCCTCTTTTGATACCATCGGTATTTTTTCAAAAACTGTCAAAGACAATGCCTTGGTCATGGAAATTATGGCTGGACATGATGAAATGGACAGCACCTCCTCCAGAAAGCCTGTACTTCACTATAGCGAACTTCTTCATTTCGACAAAAAAGCAAAAATCGCATACCTCAGGGAGACTATAGAATCTACTGCACTCCAGCCTGAAATCAAAGAAAATACTCTTTCGGTCTTAGATAAATTAAAGGCAGAAGGCCACGAGGTAAAAGAAGTACAATTTCCACTGATCAAGTACATTCTGCCCACCTATTACATTCTCACTACAGCAGAGGCCAGCTCCAATCTTTCCAGATTTGATGGAGTAAAATACGGCTACCGATCTCCAAAAGCCCGCAATTTGGAATCCATGTATAAATTGACTCGTAGTGAAGGCTTTGGTGAAGAAGTAAAAAGGAGAATCATGCTCGGGACTTTTGTGCTTTCTGCCAGCTATTATGACGCTTATTTTACAAAAGCTCAGAAAGTCAGAAGGTTGATAAAAGAGTATACTGAAAATCTTTTGAATGAATTTGACTATATTATCATGCCGACTACGCCTTCTACAGCGTTTAAGTTTGGAGAGCATAGCGGTGATCCTGTAGCCATGTACCTCGAAGATTTATTTACGGTACAGGCCTCGGTTTCAGGTGTACCTGCGATTTCTCTCCCAAATGGAAAGGATAAAACAGGAATGCCAATTGGATTGCAAGTCATCGCCAATTCGTTTAAGGAAGCAGAATTGTATGCTTTTAGCAACTACTTGTCGGAATTAACTTCTTAACCCAGAACTTTATGAAAAAGCATTTGTTCAGAGTTTTTGGATCTGCGGTTCTCGCCTGCATATTACCCCTGCAAAATGCTTTTTCCCAAGAGGAACCTATTGAAGCAGCTATAGCAGTAAATGAGGAAATACTTCCCAACTACCATTACGAATACATCCCTGATTTCACATACGAGCAGATAGAAAGTCGGATTAAATCCATGCAAAATGGGATGGGATTTGAGTTAAACGACCGTATTTTTTCATTCATTCAATATTATACCGTAAGGAACAGAGATTACATCAAGATGGTCTTGGCTAGGAAAGAGAAATTCTTTCCGCTTTTTGAGCAAACTCTTTCCAAACATGAAATGCCAACTGAAATTCAGTATTTATCCATTGTAGAATCGGGTTTGGATCCAAAAATTAAATCTCGGGTAGGTGCAATGGGACTTTGGCAATTTATGCCTGCAACAGGTAAAATGTATGGGATGCATGTGAATCAGGACATCGATGACCGCATGGACCCGGAAATGTCTACGGAGGCTGCCGCTAAGTATCTCAAATCACTATACAGGATGTTTGGAGATTGGGAGGTGGCATTGGCGGCTTATAATTGTGGCCCAGGCAACGTACGCAAGGCAATTCGAAGATCAGGAGGGAAAAAGACCTTCTGGGGCATTTACAACCATCTTCCCAAAGAAACCCGAAGCTATGTACCCCAGTTTCAAGCCATGCTTTATGTCCTTAATCACCTAGAAGAGCATAATCTTAACCTGGAAGAACCCACCTACCCTATTGAATACGAAGCGGTAAGATTTGACCGAGCTTTTAGTTTAGACCGCTTAGCAGAACTGACTGACCTATGCATTAGAGATTTGGAAGAGTTAAACCCTTCTATTAAAAGAAGAACTATTCCTGAAACCAATCAATCCATAGCTATTCGAATCCCCAAAGCCAAATCTCTATTTATTAAAGAAAATTTAGCTTGGCTTAGTGACTCCCTAGGTACCAAATCTGCAAGCCTAGCTACACCTTCACCTTTGATTGCTGAGCTAAAGCCATTAGAGCAAGCCCCCTCTTCCTCGGATAGAATCACATACAAAGTCAAATCAGGCGATGTATTGGGTACAATAGCATCCCGACATAACGTATCGGTTTCTAACATTAAAGAATGGAATAATCTAAATTCCAACTTGATCAAAGTAGGTCAGACACTTTACATCTATTCAGGAAAAGCTCCAAGTCAACCTAATCAAGAAAGATTGGCAGAAAACAGCTCAAATAGCCCTAAAACCTATACGGTGAGACCTGGGGATTCACTCTGGATCATTTCTCAAAAACACTCCCTTTCAGTAGAACAGATAAAGAGACTGAACAATCTGAACTCAAACAGCATCAAACCAGGTCAGAGATTGATTATTGGTTAACTGGTAGCTACGCATTAGAATTTTTAACCACCTGATTGTACGGTTTTTAAAAAATAATTGAGCAAATTTAGTTTTCAATACATTCACCCAATTCATCACAACCCATGAAAGCAATCAAAACTCTCCTTTTTGCAGTAACTGCCTTTCTGATTTTTTCATGCGGAGAAGAATCTTCAAGTGGAAAGAACAGCTCAAAACCAAAGGCAAAAGGTTCAATTGGAGAAATTGTATTAGCCATCGACTCCACCAAATGGGCAGGGCCTCTGGGAGATGAATTGAGAGATATTTTTGAAGCAGACCTCCCAGGGATGATCCGATCTGAAGCAATGTTTAAGGTCCACCGAGTGGATCCAAGGGCAATGACCCGCATGCTGAAAATGTACACTAACCTGATCTATGTCACTACTTTTGACGATAAGCGAGGAGGAAGTCAGGTAATCAATTCTCAATTTTCGAAGGAATCCAAAGAAAAAGCTGCGGCTGACCCGTCGATTTATTCACTAAGAATGGAAGATGAGTACGCGCAAGGGCAAGAAGTTCTCTACCTATTTGGTAATACTGAGGAAGAATTGATCTCCAACCTAAGAAAAAACAAAGACAAGCTCCAAAACCTATTCGAAGTAAGGGAAAGAGGGCGATTAGGAAAGGCTCTTTTGGCGAGAAAAAATTCTGCAGCGCAGCATGAGGCAAGACTGAACCTAGGCATCGAAATTGCCCCCCCAGTCTCCTATCAAATTGCCAAATCCGAAAAGAGCTTTTTGTGGCTCAGACAACCGACTCCTAATCAAAACCGTCCTGATATCAGCATTTTTTATTTTGAACAAGATTACAATAATGAAGAGCAGACTTTTCCTGAGAACATTCTGAAGCTTAGAGATTCAGTGGCGAGTCAGCATATTTTTGGTGATCCTGCCGATCCTCGATCCTTCATGACGAGTGAAAAACAAATCCCACCATCATTCAGAAACATGGTGATAAATGATAATTTTACGGTCGAAATAAGAGGCACCTGGAAAACCAACAACTTGAGTATGGGAGGGACCTATCTCGGCTATCTGATGATAGATGAGAAAAAAGGCAAACTCTACTACATGGAAGGTTTCGTCTTTTTCCCTAACGAAGTGCACAGAGATGCCTTGAGGGAAATTCAGACCATACTTTTAAACACCAATGTGAGTTGGACGGGAAGTCAGGGTGCCTAGACCCAGTATAACTACGCATGTATGGCGATTAAAATCAGAAGGGAGGATGCCCTCAACTATCACAGCCAGGGTACCCCTGGAAAAATCGAAGTAATACCTTCCAAGCCGGTTTCAAGCCAATTAGATTTAGCACTTGCCTATTCTCCTGGAGTAGCAGAACCCTGCAAAGAGATCGCCGCAGATCCGGAAAACATCTACAAATACACCTCTAAAGGAAACTTAGTCGCAGTAATTTCCAACGGAACAGCCGTGTTGGGACTAGGAGACATTGGTCCAGAGGCATCCAAGCCTGTAATGGAAGGAAAAGGTGTATTATTCAAAAAATTTGCAGGCATTGATGTGTTTGATCTTGAAGTAGATGAAAAGGATCCCAAAAAGCTGATTCAGATTATCCGATCCTTGGAACCGACTTTTGGAGGAATAAATCTCGAAGACATCAAAGCCCCAGAGTGCTTTGAAATCGAGCAAACTTTGAAACAGGAGATGAAAATCCCTGTAATGCATGATGACCAGCATGGTACCGCAATTATATCTGGCGCAGCATTACTAAATGCACTGGAGATCGTAGAAAAGAAAATCGAAGACATCAAGTTGGTGGTAAGCGGAGCGGGTGCTGCGGCGATTTCCTGTCTTAGATTCTATGTCAGTTTAGGAGTAAAAAAGGAAAATATCATCGTTTGTGATAAAGATGGTGTCATCAAAAAAGACCGATTAGGACTACTTGACATTCACCAGGAATTTGCCACAGATAAAAATATCAACTCCATTGCCGAAGCTCTACCCGGGGCAGATGTGTTCTTGGGACTTTCGGCAGGAAATATCATTTCCCCAGAGATGATAAAAAGCATGGCGCCTAACCCCATCGTTTTTGCGCTAGCTAATCCAGATCCAGAGATTGCATATGACACTGCTATTGCTGCAAGGCAAGACGTGATCATGGCTACAGGAAGGTCAGATCATCCTAATCAAGTCAATAATGTGCTTGGTTTCCCTTATATTTTTAGGGGAGCATTGGACGTTCGGGCGACCGTAATTAATGAGGAGATGAAGTTAGCAGCAGCTCGAGCGATAGCCAAACTTGCCAAAGAACCCGTCCCTGAGATCGTCAATAAAGCCTATGGGGAAACTAACTTAGGATTTGGAAGATTTTACCTTATCCCAAAGCCAGTTGACCCAAGATTGATCACTACCATCGCGCCGGCTGTGGCAAAAGCTGCAATCGAATCCGGTGTGGCCAAAAAAGAGATTAAAGATTGGGATGCCTATGAATTGGAGCTTCAAAAGCGAATAGGAATTGATCAGCGCCTGATGTCCATAGTCATTGGTCGAGCCAAAAAGGATCCAAAACGAGTGGTCTTTGGCGAGGCTGACAATTTGAAAATTTTAAAGGCTGCACAGATCATCCGTGATGAGAAAATCGCCATCCCAATTCTTCTTGGAAATAAAGAGAGAATTCTAGCCTTGATTGCTGAAAATTCGCTCGATCTGGGTGGAGTCACCATCATCGATCCGGTAGATGCAGAAGAGCAGGAGAGAATCCAATCTTTCGGAAAAATCCTTTACAACAAGCGTCAAAGAAAGGGCATGACTATCTATGATGCCAATAGACTGGTAAGAGAGCGAAACTACTTCGGTGCGCTCATGGTAGAGACAGGTGCAGCTGATGCATTTATTTCAGGCTTGACGAGAGATTATCCAAAAACGATCCTTCCTTCTTTACAGACTATCGGCGTCAATAAAGGAGTAAATCGAGTAGCAGGGATGTATATCATGAACACCCCACGTGGACCTTATTTCTTTGCAGACGCTACAGTGAATCTCAATCCGACAGCCGAAGAATTGGTCGACATCATCGGCCTTACTGCAAATGCTGTGAAATTCTTCAACATGGAACCTCGCATTGCCTTGCTCTCTTACTCTAATTTTGGCTCGGCCCAAGGCGACATTCCTGCAAAAATGGCAAAAGCGACCGCACTAGCTAAAGAAAAATATCCCGACGTCATCATCGAAGGTGAAATGCAGGCCAATGTGGCACTGAACCAGGAAATCCAACGTGAAATTTATCCGTTTTCGGCCCTTGCCCATAAGGATAAAGCTGTGAATACACTCATTTTCCCGGATTTGGCATCCTCAAATATTGCATACAAACTCCTCGCAGAGCTTGGAAATGCTGAAGCTATCGGACCCATCCTGTTGGGAATGAATAAGCCTGTTCATATCCTTCAATTGGGTAGCTCGATCCGCGAAATTGTAAACATGGTAGCCATTGCCGTCGTGGATGCTCAAACCAGTAAAATGAACCTATGATTGCGTACCTGAGTGGCCGATTGGTATTCAAAGACCCAACCTATGTCATCATAGATGTCGGAGGAATGGGCTATCAGGTAAAAATCTCGCTACAGACGTATGCAAAGATTAAAGATGAGGAGCAAATTAGACTCCTCACCTTTTTGCATATCAAAGAGGACGCCCATACCCTTTATGGATTTAAAGAGGAAGTAGAAAAGCGACTTTTCCTGCTTCTGATCTCCATCAATGGTGTAGGACCAAACACCGGCTTGATGATTCTTTCATCTATGTCATCGGAAGAAATCGAACATGCCATTCTTTCTGGAGATGTGGGTACAATTCAGGCTGTCAAAGGTATTGGAGCAAAAACAGCTCAGCGAATTATTTTGGAACTGAAAGATAAAGTCGGAAAATCATCATCGGGTGATCTGACCACACCGCTTGGATTCCTCAAATCAAGCAATAAAATCCGCGAAGAGGCGTTGCAAGCTTTAATTACTTTGGGTTTCCCCAAGGCTGTAGCAGAAAAAAATATAGCCCAAGTGTTGAAAAAAACCACAGGAGAAATTTCCTTAGAAGATTTAATTAAAGCATCTTTAAAGACACCTTAATCAGAAGCTGGATTGAACTTTCAGGAGTTATTGACTTTTTGCTGGGGGAAATCTCGGAATGTTCTAAAAATCTATTTGTTATGTTTGGCAATAGGATTGGCCTTATCACCTGCCAAAGCCCAACAAACATCGGATACTAGATCCCGAACCGATTCTCTTAACTTAAGGAGACTTTCTCCCTCATTTTTGCTTTGGCAAAATATGAGGACAAATCCTCTTTATCCTTATCGTAACCCATTTCTAGTACAACGATCGCCTTTTATCCCAAGCCCTCCGGTCAATCAACAGGTGGAGGTGAAAGTAGATTCTACGTTGAGATACAACATCGTAGACCAGCTTGACAGTACCCGAATGGGAAATGAGCAGGAATACGAGTTTGACAAATTTTCCCAACTTCAGGAATATCGCGTAAGGCAAGAATACTGGAGAACCAGAGCAAGAGGCATGGACGGAGAAAGTGCCGTGGAAGGTAGAAACCTGATTCCGCCGATGACCGTAAGCCCGACTTTTGATCGAATATTCGGCGGTAGTGATGTCAATATCACTCCTACTGGTTATGTGAACCTGGATTTTGGGGCAATTTTTAGAAGAGTAGACAATCCTACCCTCCCCATTAGACAGCAGCAAAACGGAGGATTTAACTTCCAGCAGCAGATCCAGATGGCAGTCAATGGAAACTTGGGGCAAAAAATGAAATTGGGGGCAAACTTTGACTCCAATAACTCCTTTGACTTCCAGAATCAGCTCAAACTGGAGTATGATGGATTTGACGAGGACATTCTCCAATCAGTAGAGTTGGGTAATGTCAGCATGCCTGTTCAAAACCGACTGATCCAAGGCGCGCAAAACCTCTTTGGGGTCAAAACCCAAATGAAATTCGGTAAACTCAACGTGACCGCAGTTGCTTCCACCCAGCGAGGCCGAAGGGACAACTTGGTGATCGATGCCAATGGCCAAGGAAGGTCTTTTGACATTCAGGGTTCTCGATATGACGAAAACAGACACTTTTTCCTGAGTCACTTTTTCAGGGAAAATTATGAACGCTGGCTAAGAGGCCTTCCTCAGGTTCTCTCCGGCGTCAATATTACCCGGGTGGAAGTTTACATCATGAACAGGGCGACCAACACGGAAACGCTCCGAAATTTTGCAGCCTTCATGGACTTGGGGGAAGGACGCGTGTTGCTGAACCCCACCAACCCATCTATCGGACCAGGTAATCCGGGAAGCCCTGCAGGAAATGCTGCCAATCAGCTCTATTCCAATATCAGTTCCAATCCTAGCTTCAGACCTTTTGACACGGGTTCCAGAGCATTGGAATCCTCATTGGGCCTCAGAAAAGGAGTAGATTTTGAACAAATAAATGGAGCTAGAAAACTTGATCCGAAGGAATACTTTTTTAATGCCCAACTAGGTTTTGTTTCCCTTTTCCGCAGGCTTCAAAACGATGAGGTATTGGCAGTTTCCTATGAATACACCTATAATGGGCAGGTGTTCAAAGTCGGGGAATTGACGGAAGATTATCAGACCAGAAAAGAGGATGAGCTGATTTTCTTAAAGCTTCTCAGACCCGCACGGATCAACACACGAGTACCGACTTGGGATCTGATGATGAAAAACGTCTACAGCCTCAATGCCAGTCAGATTATGAGGGACGGGTTCCAATTGCAGGTAATCTACCGAGATGACCGCACAGGTCTCGATAACCCTTCTCTTCTCGAAGGCGCCAATGTCAAGGATATCCCTTTGATCCGACTCACGGGATTGGACAATCTCAACCCTCAAAATGACCCATCTCCCGACGGCAACTTCGACTTCGTTGAGGGAATTACCATGCTTTCCGATAGAGGTCTTTTGATTTTCCCGGTACTAGAACCTTTTGGCTCAAACCTATCGAGAAGATTCAATCCCGAAGAACTGGTACTCAAAGACAAGTACGTCTATGACACCCTTTACCGGACCACACAGGCCGATGCTGAGTTAGTCACAAGGCTGAATAAATTTTTCATCAAGGGTAGGTTGACAGCAGGTTCAGCCAGTGAAATTCAACTTCCAGGTTTGAACATTTCACCTGGAAGTGTGATTGTGCAAGCAGGTAACATCCCTTTGACAGAAGGCGTAGACTACACGGTGGATTACAATGTCGGTCGATTGGTCATTATCAATGATGCGATCCTTCAGTCAGGTAAGCAAATCAATGTAAGCTTTGAAAAGGCAGATTTGGTATCGTTTCAGACCCGAAGCCTCATTGGAACCAGACTCGATTACCTTGCGAGCAAAAAGTTAAATGTCGGAGGTACATTCCTTTATCTAAATGAGCGACCCAATGTCACCCGAATTGCCACCGGAAATGAGACCCTTCGAAATAGCCTGTGGGGGCTGGATGTCAACTTCAACGACGAATCACGCCTATTGACCAAATTGGCCGATGCACTTCCATTTACCGACACCAAAGAAAAATCACTGGTTCAGTTTAATGCAGAATTTGCCCATTTGATCCCAGGAACCTCAAACACGGTCAATGGGGATGCTGCCTCCTACATCGATGACTTCGAAGCGGCAGTTACTCCATTTTTCTTAGGAGCTCAAGCAAACCAAACTTGGAAACTTGGCTCCACTCCAAAAACTCCGGATAATCGATTTGACCTCAGCAATCAGACCGAGGACAATCTAGGTCAAGCCTATCGAAGAGCGAGATTAGCCTGGTACAACATTGATAATATTTTCTACCGAGAAAGTGGACCAGGTGTACCTTCAAACATCAATTCTCAAGACCGACGCAATCATTACGTCCGCAGAGTAATTCCTCAGGAAATTTTCAAAAACCAAGATCGGGACGTAATTGTAGTTCCTCAGCCATTATTTGAGATGGCTTATTTTCCTCATGAGCGAGGAATGTACAACTACAATCCAAATCTCACTGCCGAGGGTTTGCTTCCCAATCCAAGGTCAAACTATGGAGGAGTGACGCGAGCCATTACAACCGAGGTGGATTTTGACCGAACCAACATCGAATACATTGAATTTTGGATGATGGATCCTTTTCTGCCTGGGGAAAACGGTAAAGTATTGGACGGAATTTTCAACCAGAACAACACTACGGGCGGAAAGCTTTTTCTCAACCTTGGAGATATTTCGGAAGATGTCCTGAAGGACGGAAGTCATGCTTTTGAAAACGGACTACCAGCAGATGGTGATCCTGTGGGAACGAACCAAAATGAATGGGGAAGGATAACAAGACAGCAGTTTCTAATTCCTGCATTTGACAACTCTACGTCATCCCGAGTCAATCAGGATGTAGGGTTGGATGGGTTAAAAAACGAAGACGAACCAACCTATTTCAAATCACGCTTTTTGGACAGATTGACTGTGTCTCCGGCAGTCAAAAACGCAATTGAACAAGACGTCTCTGCCGATGCATTTCAATATTACCTTGACTCGAAATTTGATGAGTCAAACACCAAAATTCTAGAGAGATACAAGAAATTTAACGGTACTGAAGGGAACACTCCAGTTTCTGCAGATCCTAGCTTGCCTTATACTCCCTCAGGAACCAACAATCCAGACAATGAGGATCTTAATGCTGACAACACCATCAATGAGCTGGAGAATTATTACGAGTATGAAATTGACCTCAGACCCGGGCAGCTTAACGTAGGTGAAAACTACATCGTAGATAAAGTAACCCACACTGAAGCCGGCGAGCAAGTCAATTGGTATTTATTCAGGATACCCGTAAGACAGCCTGACCGAGTGCAGGGTGATATCACAGGATTCAAGTCAATCAGATGGATTCGAACCTACCTGACTGATTTCGCCCAACCGGTAGTATTGAGAATGGCGGAATTCAGAATGGTAGGAAGCCAATGGAGGGTATTCCAAGAGTCACTTTTTGAGCGAGGATTTTTTGAAATTCCTGAACCGGACAATTCCAACGTCACCGTGGATGTAGTCAACATTGAGCAAAACGCACAGGGGAGTGATAAATCTAGCCCGTATGTACTTCCTCCAGGCATCCAACGAGATCGGGACAATACCTCTACCGTAGAGCGAAGATTGAATGAGCAATCACTTCGAATCTGTGTAGAGGACCTTGCTCCAAAAGATGCCCGTGCTGTATTCAAAAACCTGACAATTGATCTGGTACAGTACGAGCGAATCAAGATGTTTTTCCATGCCAACAGCGATGATGCACAGGATGGGGAAGTATCGGCCTTTTTGAGATTGGGCACAGACTATACGGACAACTATTACGAGATCGAAATCCCGCTCAAAATCTCCTCTTTAGGATCTAATGATCCCCGAATTGTATGGCCGGAAGAAAATGAGTTGGACATTGCTATTCAGGAAATTGTAGGTGTAAAAGTAGATAGGGATAACACTCAGTCTCCTCTGACATTGCCATTTTCAAAATCCATCCGTCAATACAAAGTCACTGTGGTCGGTCGTCCCGAACTGAGTATGGTGCAGGGTATGATGATTGGGGTTCGTAATCCCGGAACGGGCGGAGGTTCAGCAAAGAACATCTGCATTTGGGCAAATGAACTGCGCGTCACCGGATTCACCAAAAACAATGGATGGGCGGCAAATGCCTATTTGAATACCAAAATTGCTGATCTCGCAGTCGTATCTGCTTCCATCAGACATAACTCTATTGGATTTGGAGGACTGGAAACCAAACTTTCACAACGGTCTCGACAAGCTACCACCCAATACGATATCTCTACCAATGTAGAAGTGGACAAACTTCTACCAAAAGCACTTGGTATTAGCATTCCTATGTATTTCTCCGTAGAAAATGCCAGCACAAGACCTGAATATGATCCGCTGAATCCAGATGTACCTTTTGATGTGGCTCTAGGAAAATTTGAATCCGATACTGAAAAAGAAGCCTACCGAGATATTGCTTTGGATCAATTGAATAGGCGTAATCTAAGCTTTAACAATGTAAGAAAGATCAAAAAAAACCCGGAAGCTCCTAGTCGATTCTATGACTTGTCCAATGTGTTTTTCTCTTATGCAGTGGGAACGGTAACACAGACTAATGCACAGCTCCAAGATTATAACTTCAAAACCAACAGAGGAAACGTCACCTACAGCTTCTCCCCGAAGGAGCTTAAAATTGCCCCATTCCAAAAATCAGAAGGCATGAACAGCCCTTACCTGAAATTGATCAAGGATTTTAACCTTAACCTTGCTCCTACTCAGTTTTTGGCTAGAATGGATGTGGATCGACGATTTATGCGGTCTCAATACCGAAATGATCAACTAGGTACCTCAGGAGTAGACCCGCTTTTCCAGAAATCATTTTTCTTAAACCGCTCTGTCACGGTAAACTGGGACTTGACCAATAACCTGAGAATGGATTTTGTATCTCGAGCAGCGGCTGTAGTGGATGAGCCAGAGGGTGATTTGGATACCCAAGCAAAAATCGATTCCGTGAAGGCTAACTTTTGGAGATTTGGCAGGACCACCAATTACAATCACTCCGCAACAGTAAACTACACGATTCCTTTCAACAAATTGCCACTCACGGATTGGATTCAGGCAGATTACCGATATGTAACCAATTACACTTGGCAGACTGGGGCAATCGGACAAAGAGATTCCTTGGGAAATGTGATCCAAAACACCAGAGATCAAAACATCACTGGCAAATTGGATCTCATCAAACTTTACAATAAGAACAAAAAACTGGCTGCACTAAACGCTCCAAAACGTCCTAGTATTCCAGGAAGACCTAGTACAAATGCTACAGATACTATTGGCACACCATTTACAAATGGCTTGGTTAAGTTCCTAATGATGCTGAAGGAGGTCACTTTCAATTATGGAGTGGTAGAAGGCACCTTCCTACCTGGATTTATGCCAAATACAGGGCTACTTGGAATGGATAGAGCCTGGGAAAATCCAGGATGGGCCTTTGTATTTGGTAGTCAAAATCCGGCAATCAGAAACCAGCTTGCCTTGGGCGGGAACATGGCTCCAAGCCCTGAATTGACTCAAAGCTTTAGGCAAAATCGAGCCATGAATATGCGCTTTACCGGGCTTGCTGAACCCATACGAGATTTCCGAATCACGCTTGAAGCAAGAAAAAGAGAGATGGGTGATTACAGTGAAATCTTCAGAAACAGCCTAGACACACCTGGAGACTTCCAATCTTTGAGTCCAAGTAGAATGGGATCCTATAGCATCACTACCATGATGATCGGAACCACCTTTGCCAAAAACAACTCTAGGAATGAATCAGAGCTATTTTCAAATTTTGAACGTTACAGGTCGATCATACAGCAGCGATTGGAAGGGCAGTCAGTGGCGCCTGGTGAGTTTGGAATCAATGGACAGGATGTGTTAATCCCGTCTTTCCTAGCAGCATATTTAGGAAAAGATCCCTCCACATCAAGCCTTAATCCTTTCCCCAAAACTCCATTGCCTAATTGGAGATTTGACTACAGAGGATTATCGCGATTAAAGGGTCTCAGTGAAATATTTAGCAGTATTAATATTACACACGCTTATACTTCAACCTATGATGTAAGCAATTTCTCAAATTCACTTCAATACCAAAGAGGTCTCGAGCTATTCAATTCCCTACAGCGCATTCAGCGTCCAAATCTGACCAATTTAGAGGGTCAGTTTATTCCGATTTATGTACTGAATCAGGTGGTACTTTCAGAACGTTTTGCTCCTTTGATTGGCATCGATTTATTGACAAAACAGCGCATGAATATCGTTGTGAATTACAACAGGGAAAGAAATCTTGGGATGAACTTTTCAAACTCACAGGTAACTGAGCAGCGAAGCAATGACTTTGGATTGACCTTATCCTATACCAAAGCAGGCATGAAAATACCTTTCAAAATAGATGGATCGCAGAAAGTATTAAAAAATGACCTCCAAATGAGACTGGATGCCAAAGTAGTAGATACGCAACAAATCCAACGCAAAATTGAAGAGAAAGCGACTGTAACCAATGGCAACTTCAATTTGCAGTTTAGACCTACGGTGAGCTATGTCATCAACAGAAATCTTAACCTGACGATCTATTTTGAGCGAACTATCAATGATCCAAGAGTTACTACTGCATTCCGCAGATCCTCCACGGCGTTTGGAGGCCAGCTCAGATTTAATTTATCCCAATAGATTTCAATCTCATTTGATTCCTTTTAATTTTGACGAACTGAATAAATACCCATATGAATTTCCCACAAGAACTTAAGTACACCAAAGACCACGAATGGGTCAAAATTGAAGGAGACATTGCTACAGTCGGCATTACAGACTTTGCTCAAAAAGAATTGGGTGACATTGTCTATGTAGAAGTAGAGACGGTCGGTGAGACCATTGAAGCCGGCGAAGTATTTGGAACAGTGGAAGCTGTTAAGACAGTTTCTGACCTCTTCATGCCTCTGACTGGAGAAATTCTTGAGTTCAATTCAGAATTGGAATCATCACCTGAAATGGTAAATGAATCTCCATATGAAAACGGCTGGATGGTAAAGGTGAAAATTAGTGGAGATCTTCCTTCCGACTTAATGGATGCCGATTCTTACAAAGAATTAATTGGAGAGTAATTTTTACTCGTGAGATTATTCCTAGCGGTTTCTTGGTTAATCTTCCTTTCCCTGGCAATGCTGACTCCAGGAAAAAGCTTACCGGATGTGAATCTGTTTGATTTCCAGGATAAACTCATCCATCTGCTTTGTTTCATCACTCAGTCCTACCTATGGTGTGGAATTGGGGTAGACAAGTCAGGGAAAATTCCAACAAATAAGCGGCTCTGGTTCAACTTTGCCATGTTTGGAATTTTAATAGGGATCTTCCTAGAGACTGCACAGCTATTAATCCCCAATCGAGCATTTGAATGGATGGATTTGATAGTCAATATTTTTGGAGGATCTATTGGGTTTTTGGCATATTTAAGATGGCCGTCCATTAAATTCATTTTGGAATAATCTACGATTATTATTACACTTGTTACTTAAATAAGAAAGAATTAACCTGTATAAACCAAATTCGCCATGGAAGTAAAAAAGACTCCTAGTGCTGACTTAACCAAGAAGGTAGGTATGTTCACCAACCTTGGTTTGGCAGTTGCTGTAGGTCTCACACTTGCTGCCTTCGAATACAAGTCTTACGATGACTCGGGGCTTAAAGACCTGGGTAACGTGAATGACAACTTCGAAGAATTGCTCGATGTGCCTATCACCGAACAGCCACCACCACCACCGCCACCACCACCGATGGAACAGCCTATCATTGAGGAGATTCCTGATGAGGTAAAAATCGAAGAAAAGATCGAAGTTAACTTTGACGTGGACGTGAAAGAAACTACGGTTATCAAGGAAGTAGTAATTGCTGAAGCTCCTGTTGTAGAAAAGGCAGACGAAATCTTTGACGTGGTGGAAACACAGCCTAATCCTCCGGGTGGAATGTCAGGTTGGAATGAGTACCTTTCCAAAAACCTTAAATATCCAACTCAAGCGAGAAGAATGGGTATTGAAGGTACCGTAATCGTAGTATTCGTTATCAACACAGATGGTTCTATTCAAGACGTAGAAGTTTTGAGAGGAATCGGTGGCGGTTGTGACGAAGAAGCTGTAAAAGTTGTACAAAATGCTCCTAAATGGGAACCAGGAAAGCAAAGAGGACGTGCAGTACGTACTCGTATGAGACTTCCGATCCGATTTAAGCTTAGCTAATTCGAAAGAGGCTGTTTAAAACAGCCTCTTTTTTTTGCCAATTTCTTCTTACAGTTTATAAACATTTTGTTTTCGAAAGTCATCAGAATAAATATTTACTTTTTAATTAGTTAAAATATGTTACATCAGTAAGTGAATCCAAGGAGTAAAGAGTATATTCCTCTATACAAAAAACCTTACTGCCATGGAACACAAAAAAAATCCCTCCAAGGATCTTTCAAAATGGAAAGGTGCCTTAACCCATTTAGGATTGGCTATGTCAATCGGCGCAGTGTTGGTGGCTTTCGAATGGAAAGCATATGAGGATACTCCTCTGATCACAATCACAGATCAAAACAGCAATTGGGAAGAAGATTTCTTGCCACCAATTACGATAATCACACCCCCTGCTCCACCGGTACTGCCGACACAAATCAAGGAAATCGATAATACAATAAAACTCAATCCACAGGAATTCCCCATTATTGATATTGATCTACCCGGTAATGATCCGATAGCACCAATCGAGCTGGAGGAGCCACCCAAGGAAACAGCTCCGGAAATTGTGGACTTCACTGAAGTAATGGCCTCATTTAAAGGCGGAATGGAAGCATGGTATACTTACCTAAAGGACAATCTAAAGTACCCCCGTCAGGAACAAAAGCTTGGGATTGAAGGCACCGTGATCCTAAGATTTGTGATAAATACTGATGGATCAATCCAAGACGTGGAAATCGTGCGATCAGCAAGTGAGGGTTTAGACCAAGCGGCCCTAAATGTCATTAAAAACTCACCGAATTGGAATCCTGGAAAAAATGGTGGCCGGGCAGTTAGATCAAGAATGACCATTCCTATCAAATTCAAGTTGAATTAACCTAATAAAAGCAAAAGGGCCTTAAATTGGCCCTTTTGCTTTTATAGTACATTCAATGATTGTTCCTTGATTTTCTCCAGCTCATCTTTCATGCGTATGACATACTTCTGAATCTCAGCGTCATTCGCCTTGGATCCAATCGTATTTATTTCCCTCCCGATTTCCTGAGATATAAATCCAAGCTTTTTACCCTGAGCAGATTCAATATCGATTGTCTTTAGGAAGTAATTAAGGTGTGTTTCCAAACGAACCAATTCTTCGGTGATGTCGATCTTTTCGAAGTAATAAATCATCTCCTGCTCAAAGCGATTGGCATCAAAAGAGTTTTCTTCTAGCCATTGCTGAAAGTGCCCCTTAATCCTATTCTTGATGCGATCTTTTCTAATGGGATCAAGTACTTTTATGGCCTCAAGACCTTCAATGATGATTTGAATATTTTCATTCAACTTTTGGCCCAATACTTCTCCTTCATCATTTCTAAATTTTTCACACTTCTCTAAGGCTGAGGATATGACTTTTTTGACCTGATCCCAAGCATCCACATCCTCCTTATCACCCGAAACCGAAGTAATGACATTAGGGGCTTGAAGAGCAAGCTTGAATAAGTCTGCAGGTTTTTCTCCTACCAAGGCAGACAATTTATTGAATTGCTGATAGTAAGTCTGGAAAAGCTCTTCGTTAATCGAGACAGGCAGATCTTGCCCCTCTTTGGATACAAACTCAATAGAAAGGCTGACTTTACCTCGATCCAATACTTGCTGGACCATTGCCCTGATTTCAGGCTCTTTGTCAGAAAACTGTCTCGGACTACGAAGTGACAGATCCAAAAATTTGGAATTCAATGATCGAACTTCTACATGAATAGTCATCCGATCATTTTCAAAGCCGGCTACGCCGTAGCCAGTCATGGATTTAATCATGAGTGGGTGGATTAGAAATTATATCCCAAGGTAAAATAAAACTTGAGATCCTCTGTCTGATAATTTCGAACGGGGCGTGCTACATCAAATTTGACATAGTAGTTCAGTAGAACTGTTCTTAGACCAGCACCATAACTTTGAAGCCATGGATTATTGAAATTATTTAAAACTATGACAAAGGGGGAACCTGTAGTGTTGATCACTTCTGTATTTTGATCATTTACCCTTTCCCAAGGTGCTGCATCATTCCAAGCAGAACCTAAGTCATAGAATCCTACCAATTGGAAATTTCTCACAAAATTGGATGTAATGCTTCCCCGAGTCAGGTAAGAGAATACCGGAATTCTGAGTTCAGTAGTAAATGTAAACACGTTTCTACCTCTAATTTCATCATAATCATATCCACGAAGATCAACGAAGTCTGCAAAAAGGACATTTGAGTTTTCTACCCCTGATGGATTCCTTACAGGAGATGGCTCAGGTCTATTGATCGGCGGATTATAAAACTCATTGAAAAGCCAGTTATCCATTCCTCCTACCAGGTAATTCTGAGGATTTGCTCCCATAAATGATCCATAATAGAGCTTTGAAGCCAACACGATGTTTTTATGGATTTTTTGATAATTACGGAAATCCAGGTAAAAATTGCTGAAGGATCGATCTCCGTGATTCAAACCTTGATAATGCGTAAAGCCAATCTTTCCTTTGGTGCCCGTGAAAGTGTAAAGTCCCATAGGCTCAGTTCTGTCATAAACGAATTCAGCCTTTCCCCCCAAATAATTTACATCAAACCGGTTTTGCTCAGGCACCTTTCCGTAAGTAATTGAATCTGAGTTGAGGTTAAAATACTGGGTTTTTGCCAGAAAAGGAGCAGCATAAACTCTAGAATGGATATTGAAAGGATAAGAAACTCCAGCTTCAACTTTTGTCAAGACATACTTCTGAAAAGTGATATCATCTTCTGTAAGCCTTACCGTTTTACGGTCATATCTGCCTCTAAAATCAAGTCTTGACTTTAAGTATTCATATTCAAAATACACATCACCTCCTGAATTAAAGTCTAAAGACGTCATGATTCCACCCATAAATACATGGTTGTCGAGAATATCGGTCATTTTCCCATTGAGGCTAATACCGAATCCTCTTAAAGGATCAACCACTGCTCGGGTATTGATGTTATTGGTGAAAAACTGAGGTTCCATCTGTCTGGGACCAGAAACTTTCTTCAAAAGGCTCTGCTTTCTGAATGCTTCCAAGAGATTAGATCTTCCATCTGTCCTATTTGCTCCCTCTGTTTGTTGAGTTGGATTTGTGGAAGGAAGAGAATCAAAAGTGTAATCCTCCGTATTGACCCCTTTTTTGGATTCAAATCTTAATCTATCCAAGCTGATAGCAGAAGTCTTTTTGGCCAACGTATCCACCTGAACTGGGGGTGATGCAAATTCGGGCTGCGAAACTGGAGGGGTAGGAACTGGTGAAGGAGAATTTTTTGCTTCAAGTAATCTTCTCGCCGCAAGTCTTTCGTTCAGATCCTTCGCCTGAGCAAGCTGCACACGAGGGGTGCTGGGTGTAAACTGATCCACGCCACTGAAACCTTCCACAAACAGATAGGACTCTTTTCCATTACGGACAGCGTAGGCAATTTTGTTCATCCTATTCGTCACATCAAATAATTCCACGCTCTTGTCATAAGCTGAGATTTGACTGGAAATTTGATTTCCTATGCTATGCCGCATGATGTTGGTGATCCCACTCAAATCACTCAAATAAAGAATGGAATTACTATTCAGCTTTCGGGGCATCAAGTTTTTACTGTTCGCATTGGTCAACTTGGAAAATGTGGTGGTGTCCTTTAGGACTTGAGCCATGTACAAATTGAACTGGGTTGGCAATACTTTGATATCCGGTGTGGTGGTGAGCACTGAATCGGGTAACTCTGTAAAATTTGTGGAATAAATGATCGTTGAATCATTTAAAAATACCGGGGTAAGGTCATCAAAAATATCATTGGTCAATCGCTTACCCTGACCTCTTACGTTTAACGTGTAAATATCCGTTCTCCCGTTAGAAATCGCGGACAATACCATATTTCGACCTGAATCATTGAAATCCAGACTCAAAATCTGAGTGATGTTTCTCAGAAAAATTTTATCCTGAGATGTGCCGTCAATGGAGCGCTGACGCAGCGTAGTAAACCCTCTTTTGAAAGATGCAATGGCAATATTGGCTGAATCTCTCCAAGCAATAATTGGTGAACTCAAATTAGGAGGAAGTTCTTCATACTTTGCCCCGCCTTGATAGACAGTTTGTTCAGAGCCTGAAGAGAGATCTCTAACAATCACTTTGAATTTACCGGCATTGTTGAGCACATAAGCCAGCTTCAGACCATCAGGGCTGAACTTGACATCAGATATCGCTCCATCTACTCTGGAAGAAGTAGAAGCAATGGCATTTTTGGAATTTACATTTTTGAAGGAATTGTAAACCGGCTCGTTGACTTTCAAGTAAAACTGCTGCCAGTCATTGAAAAAAGTCTTGATGTTCAGCCCAATGGTATTGGCGATACTATTTTCCTCATTTCTATTGATTCTGGAAAGATTGAGAATACTGGAGACATATCTTCGACCGTATTTTTCAGAAATGTAATTCCATATAGACTGACCAACCAATCCTGCTTCTATTCCTGTCAGGTTATGGATTTTAGGACTTGTATTATCTTTTAAAAACTGGCGGGTAAAATCATCCATTTCTCTACTCCAACCTTTGGCCAGGTAAAGCGCAACCCCATCCACATACCAATCCGGAAAATCATTGATCAAATTAGCCTGAAAAGCATCAGCCACTGAAGCACCATACAGCATCTCTCGAATAATGACCTTGGCTGTAGCAAAAATCACATCCTCCTTAAACTGATCCATACGGCCACGATAGGCTACTTCGGCAATCAGTCGGGTAAATTTGGTCTGACCCTCTTCGGTGTATTGCTGAGCATTCAGATCTAAATTGCTCTGGAGCCTCTCCTCCGGAGAATTGTAAATGTAAATTTTTGGCTTTGTATAAGCGACGTATCCGATGTTTTGGGTGATTTTATCAAACTCTGCCTCCAAAAAATCAATAGCCATTTTGGCATTGGGTCCACCTCTATCGTAGTAGTAGACTTCAAAATTATTGGAAGAGTAGAAATACCAGTTGATTTCTTTGTGCTGTACCCTGTTTTTTCCAAATCGCTCTTGGTCAAACTGAGCCTCAGCACCAGATATCCCAAGAAAAAACGTAACTAAAAACAGGAATCGAAAGACCAGAATTCGCATTCGAGACAGAATTGATAAGTTTTAAATATACTTAAAATACCTAGAGATGTCCACTTCTTTAAGCAAAGGCTTTGAGTGTAGAATAAAGTCTCTCATCATCAGACTAAAGTAAGGAACTAAGGAAACACCTTTGGCCCCAAAACCATTGAAGATGTAAACGCTTTGATCCGTCGGATGTTTACCCAAAAATGGTTTTCGATCTTTGGTAGCGGGCCGAATCCCATACTTATGCGAGGTTACCTCTGAAACTCCCACCTTTACTAGTTCCTCCAATTTTTCCAACAGCTCCTTTTTGGCGGAATCGGTTGGTCCTTGATCCAAGTCGTGCCATGTGTAGGTGGACCCAACTCGAATTGTTCCATTTTCCAATGGGACTCTAAAAACTCCCCGATTGACTATGTAATCAGGAAAAAAGTCCTGCTTCACTTCGAGGATTTCCCCCTTAACTGGTGCAAAGGGCAAAAAAGAGAAGAAACGTGACTTCATGGCTCCAAGACCACTACAGTAAACCAGATTTTTGGAATGAATCCCTTTGTATTCCCAACCTGCGGAGGTCTTTTTCAGCTTATCTTCTTCAAAGTTTTCGAATACTACTCTTTCTCCAAAATAGGAAGACATGCTCTCAAGCAGTTCATTGATATTCAACCAACCCGCCATCTTCAGCAAAACTCCACCGAAGGGATCTTTCAACTCCTTGTATTGGCTTTCTGTAAAAATTGCCTCTACAAATCGTTGGATTTCAGGATCACTCGAATGTCCCATCCATTCATTTTGCTCTTCAACAGAAAGAAACGGACGGTAGATTTTTTCCGAATTGAGAAACTTCTTCCCTGTCTGAGCTTCCAACTCTTTATAAAAGGGCTCAATATGTGGAAACAACACCTCTCCCAGCCAGGTTTTGACCATTTTTCTTCCCGTGACCGGGTTATAAAGCCCCGCTGCAATTCTACTGCTTTGATTTTGATCCGGTGTGTCAAAAACCAATATCCGATAACCTTCTTTTTGAAGAAGATACCCCATTGCTGTGCCAGCAAGACCTTGTCCAATGATTAAAAAATCAATTTCCATGTCCCAAATTAAACTCATAATTCCTTACTTTGCTGAGGTCACGAAGACTTTTCCAATGCTTCACATTAAGTTATTCACCTTCAATCCTTTTCAGGAAAACACCTATTTGATCTATGACGAATCAAAAGAAGCAACCTTGATCGATCCGGGGTGTTTCACGCATGCTGAAAAAAGGGAATTGGAAGATTTTATCCTATCGGAAAACCTGAAAGTAACCCAACTTCTCAACACGCACTGTCACATTGACCATGTGCTGGGAAATGCATGGGCTATAAAAAAATTTGGAATCCCCCTTCAAATCCACCCCAATGAAACATCCGTGTTGAAATCGGTGGAAGTTTATGCCCCGAATTATGGTTTTCAAGGATATGAATCGACAGAAGCAGAAAAGTATCTTGAAGAAGGCCAGGAAATTTGGGTTGGTAAAGAAAAACTCTCTGTCATTTTTGTTCCGGGACATTCCCCGGGTCATGTCGTTTTTTACCACGCCGAAAGCAAACAATGCATTGCAGGCGATACGCTTTTTAAAGGAAGCATCGGACGAACTGACTTACCAGGAGGAAACCATAACCTACTTTTGAATAAAATCAAAAACCAACTTTTTGCTTTACCTGATGAGACCGTAGTCTACCCAG
Source organism: Algoriphagus aquatilis (assembly GCF_042657405.1). NCBI lineage: Bacteria > Pseudomonadati > Bacteroidota > Cytophagia > Cytophagales > Cyclobacteriaceae > Algoriphagus > Algoriphagus aquatilis. The sequence continues at coordinate 86,552 of NZ_JBHSKS010000009.1, read as the reverse complement.
GACATGGCCCGGAAACCACCATTGGATTTGAAAAAATTTACAATCCTTTCGTAGGAGAAAGAGCATTCCATTGAAAATCAAATCTCACATACCCAATACTATTACACTCCTGAATTTATTTTCAGGTGTGATGGGAATCATCTGGGTGCTTGACGGACAACTACTCTACGGTGCTTATTTCGTTTTAATTGCAGCGGGTTTTGATTTTTTGGATGGTTTTGTAGCCAGATTACTGAAAGTCCAAAGCGAAATAGGGAAAGAACTGGATTCACTGGCAGATGTGGTTTCTTTTGGAGTGCTGCCTGGAATCATGTTGTTTACGATGGTCAGAGATCAGGCTGAACTGCCATGGCTTCCCTATCTTACACTGATCGTCCCCATGCTTTCCGCATACCGATTGGCAAAGTTTAATTTGGACACCCGACAAACTGATCGTTTTATTGGATTACCCACTCCGGCTAATGCATTGTTTATTTCGGCTTTGCCACATTTGGGATTGGAAATGGAGTCAATTGGCGATTTTCTGACATCTCCTTGGGTAATCGTCGGGCTTGCTTGGATTTTCGCGATTTTGCTTATTTCAGAACTTCCTTTAATCGCTCTCAAATTCAAGGATTTTAAGCTTGGAAATAATAAGATGCGGTTTGCTCTGGTTGGCATCAGCTTGGTTTGTTTTGCTTGGATGCAGCTGGCAGGTATCCCACTTTTGATTTTGGCGTATATTGCTTTATCGATTTTAGAGCAAGCCATCGGAAGTGAATGAGGAAGAAGGTCCATCTGTATTTTCTACTATTTTTCTTTGGGGCAATTAGCCCGATTTCATTTGCACAATCTTCCTTGTTAAAGTTTGGAGTCATCAAGAGTGGCGTGTACAAAATCACAGAAACTAAAGCTCGACAACTAGGCTTCCGGAATCTTTCTGAGATTTCACTTTATGGCTATCCTGGTATGTTGCCTCAAAAACTGGATTCCGCTCAGCTTTCCCATCAAGAAATCCCAGCTTGGCAATCCGGAAATGCTCTATTTTTTTACCTCGAAGGACCAATCCAATCAAGATTTGATGAGCAAACAGAGATTGAGTTTACTCATCATTTCTACACGGATACGCTTTACTATCTGATTGGAAGGAATTTGAATCCAAGGCGGATTAGTGAAATCCCAGGAAATTCATCAAATCCTTCCAATGATGTCTGGTATTCATTTCAATGGCTAAAAGAGGAAAAAACAAATGTCCTAAACTCGGGTCGATCTTGGTATTCCGACCCCATTAGACAAGGGCAAGGATTGGCTGTCAATTTTGGAATCAACTCCTCCTCAAATGCCCCTTGGCTTTTAAAATCTAACCTGATGGCCCAATCCTCCGGCACCTCTCAACTGAGAATCCTCACCGGAGATGAGCTGATCAGGGAGACAAGCTTTAATCCAATCCCATCGACTACTTATGGCCTCAAGGGTCGTGAAGAAACCGTTAACCTTGAATTTTCTCCTCCAAATGGAAGGCTAAATCAGCTCCGATTTACCTTTCAGGGTTCAGGCGCAGGGTATTTGGACTATGTGACAGTAGGCATTCCTTATTCAGGAGACCAACTTCCTGAGGGGATTTTCCATGGAAAAAAGGATGGTTTGGTGAAACTAATTCCCAACAAGAAAATCTGGGAGATCAGTGATTTTTATAATCCAAAAGCTTTTGGGATTGGAAATTCAGGCTTAGGAAAAAGCTGGGTTGTATTTACGGAATCCAATGTACCAGAACTCAAAAACTTCCAAACCCTAGCTTCAACTCCTCTTACTCCTTCAAACGCTGAACTGGTAATTATCTCTGTTCCCCAATTCAAACAAGCTGCTGAGCGCCTAAAAGCTCATAAGGTAGCGTCAGGTATTTCGACTGATGTGGTATTTGTCCAAGACATTTTTGATTGGTTCGGATATGGCAATCGGGACGTGACCGCCATTCGGAATTTTATAGCAGCAAATTTTCACGCTGGAAAAAAGCTCAAAAATGTCCTGATTCTGGGCAAAGGGACTTTCGATTACAAAAACAAACTCAAGGGAAGGCCAAATCTCATCCCCATCTACACCAGCAATAGTAGCTTGGATCCTTTGACCACCTACAGTTCGGATGACTATTTAGCGCTGATTGATTGGGGACAAGGCGAATGGGAAGAGTCGACAGCTGGTGATGAAGGATTACAAATAGGAATCGGCAGAATACCTGCGATCAATTTCAGGGAAGTCAATACCTGGGTAGATAAAATTATCTCCTACGAAAATCTAGACCAAAAATTCCTCCCATCCAGTGTCCTGACTTTCCTAGCAGACGATGGCGACAATGCCATTCACATGCGTGATGCAGAGGTTCACGCAAATTATTTAACTCAAAATCATCCATTTTTCCGTAGTGAAAAACTTTACCTCGATCGATTCGAACAGGTGAAAAATGGAACAAGACAGCGTTCGACAGCTATAAGTCAAGCACTTGAAAAATCGCTCGACAGAGGATCACTTTTTGTCAACTACATCGGGCACGGCAACGAAACTACGCTCACTGCGGAGGAAATTTTCAAAGTGCCTGATTTGGAAAATTGGACTACCCAAAACCAGCTCGCACTTTGGGTGACAGCGACCTGCGAATTTGGCAGACACGACAGTCCATTCTTGAGGTCCGCCGCAGAAGAACTACTTTTCGCGCAAGGAAAAGGGGCTATGGGCTTATTGACCACTGGAAGGCCTGTCTTTAGCAGCATTAATTTCAAACTGAATCAGGCCTTTACCCAGGAGATTTTTAAAACTGAAAACGGAATCTATCAAGACCTCGGAAGCATCTATCTCAACACCAAAATCAAGAGCCAAAACGGACCATTAAATCGGAATTTTTCACTTTTGGGAGATCCAAGTCTGAGGCTCAAGGTTCCAGATTTAGGAATAAAAATCTCCTCCATCATAGAGGTAAATACTAAAAATCCTATTGATACGCTACGTTCATTGGATCAAGTAGAAGTGACAGGGGAAATTATTGAACCCTTGGTGGGTTCTTCCATCTCCAATTTCAACGGTCACTTACAAGTAGAACTTTGGGGCAGCCCGGAAAACCAAAAAACCTTAGGCGACGAAAATCCTGAATTTGAATTTCAAGAGGAAAACAACCTTCTGTTTAAAGGCGAAGGAGAAATCAATAACGGGAAATTCACCACACGTATGATCATCCCCAAAGAAGTCTCAAAAGAAAAGACTAGCCTAAACCTTCGTATATCAGCTATAGACGAGAAAACCAAAAGTTATGCAGGAGGTCTACTTCAAGCAAAAATTGACGGAACGATCGATGCACCATCATCAGATCAGGCGGGTCCCATCATTCTCGTAGAGGTAAAGGGAGAATCCAAGACATCGTTCACTATTTCTTCAAAACAGATTCGAGTCACTGCCAAATTTGAAGACATCAGCGGGATACATCTCTCAGCTTTAAATCCTGAAAAGATTCTTCGGGTGCGGGTTAATGGAATTAAAACCATCTTGATTAATGAATTTTACCGTGCGAAAGGTGGTGATTTCAAACACGGTGAGGCAGCATTCACTATTTCAGGCTTAGAAGAAGGATCCAATGAAGTGGAGATTTTGGCTTGGGATAATGTAGGAAACAGCAGTAAGCTGGAGTTTAGGATCGAAGTACGAGGAAGTGAGCAAATAAAAATTCTTGAACACTTGGTTTATCCAAACCCCAGCTCAGATCAAAGCAACTTTTATTTTATTCATAACCGGCCGGGAGAAAACTTAATGGCTACTTTAGAAGTATATTCACTTTCTGGTCAGATACTTTTTTCGGAGTCCAGACGTTTAGTCAAAGCTCAGGAAATGATCAACGATTGGAACTGGATTTTTTTCCAGAGCAAATCAAAATATCCAGGGAAAGGAACTTATATTTACAACTTATCGCTCTACTCAGAATCGGATTTCACCTCAGATTCTGTAAGCGGAAAACTGGTGATTCAATGAATAAAAAGGCCATTTTAGGAAGGAAAAGCATACTCTCGATAGTTTTTGCCTTGGCTGGATTTTCTTCTTTTGCACAGAATAGTGTGATCATTTCGGGTCAGGATCCTGACCGAAGGGTAATCACCACAGCTGTCCCTTTCCTTAATTTTGCTCCTGATTCCAGACATTCTGCCATGGGTGATGTAGGGGTAGCTACCTCGCCTGATGCGAATTCAGCTCATTGGAATGCAGGTAAGTTAGCTTTCATCAAAGATGACTTGGGGTTTTCTCTTTCTTATTCACCTTGGCTCGGCAAGTTGGTGAATGACATGTCCCTTAATTATTTGTCTGGCTTCAAAAAAATCGATGAAAATTCCGCTTGGGGATTCGATGTCAGGTATTTCAATATGGGTGACATCGAATTGACCGACGGAAGAGGCAATCCCATCGGAGAGTTTAATCCGAGAGATATTGCCATCGGTGGGACATATTCCAGAAAATTATCCCAAAACTTGGGTTTAGGTATTTCAGCAAGATTCATTCATTCTAATTTGTCAGGCTCTATTTCATCAGTTGGTGGAGCAGAAGCAAGACCGGGCACTGGCGTGGGTGCAGATATTGGACTATACTATCAAAAACCAACCTTCATTGGTTCAAAAGAGGGAACTTGGTCCTGGGGTGTAACTTTGACCAATTTAGGCCCCAAAATCACTTACAATAGCGCAGAAGACCTCGATTACATACCCACCAACCTTAGAATCGGTACAGCTTATAAAATCAACTTCAATGAGCTCAATTCATTGACTTTCATCCTAGACGCAAATAAACTGATGGTTCCGACACCACCAATTTATAGAACCAATCAGGATGGTACCTTGGCAACCGACGAAAACGGAAATCTAATCATTGCTGCTGGTCAAGATCCTAATCGAGCACTCATTTCAGGGATGTTTGGTTCGTTCTCAGATGCTCCGGGAGGATTTCAAGAGGAGATGAGTGAGTTCACTGTATCATTTGGAATGGAATACCTCTACACCGAGAAATTTGCCTTAAGAACAGGTTATTTTTATGAAGATAAAACCAAAGGTGGAAGACGCTATTTCACCATGGGATTAGGTTTTAATATGAAACGTCTAGGTTTAGATTTCTCATACTTGGTTCCTCAGGTACAAAATCATCCCCTTGCTGAGACGTTAAGATTTTCGCTTCGCTATTCGATTACCTCCAATTAATGGCATTAGACAGATCTAAGGCACCTGAATTTAAAATTCCATCAGATTTCGAATTAATCTCTCCGGTTAAGTTTAGTCTTAACACAGGAATCAGTGTTTATTTTTTCAAAACTCCCGGAATAGAAGCCGTGAAGCTGGAGGTAATTGGGAAAAGTGCACGGGGTCGCATCCCCCAAGAACATGTGCTGATCCCCTCTTTCACACTTCAAATGATTTTAGAAGGGACAAGAGATTTTTCAGAAGAGGAATTGTCTGAGTTTTTCGACTTTCATGCTACCGAAGCCCAGCCTGTTCTCTCCTATACCCATGAGGGCTTTAGCCTATTGAGTACCAAAAAGCACATGGAGGCAGTTCTTCCCAGATTCATCTCACTTTTTACTCAGGCTACTTTTCCATCAGAAAACCTTGAAAAACGAAAATCTCAACGAAGATTAAGTTTGAAACTGGAAAAAGAAAAATCTTCTTCGAGATCAAGTCAATTATTTAGGACCGCTCTTTTCGGGGCAGAACACCTCTATGGCCAGGAGGTAAATGAAGAACATATTGATCTCATTACCTCCGACCTGCTGAAAGATTATTACCTAAATCACCTTTGGCAGAATTGCGAAATATTCCTCTCCGGTGATTTAGATCAAAGCCAGCTTAACCATCTAAGTAAATGGCTAGAAAAAATCCCCTCACGGGAAGTGACAGATGAAGGACTGGATCGACCTGTACAAACCACTCTAAAAATCCATGAGGCACGAAAGGATGCCCTTCAGAGTAGTCTAAGAATCGGAGATTGGTCAATTTCAAAATCGCATCCAGACTTCCATGCCCTCTCTGTTTTCAATACCATTTTGGGAGGGTATTTCGGTTCTAGACTGGTCAAAAATATCCGGGAAGACAAGGGACACACCTATGGAATCAGCTCTTCGTTGGTCGAACTTGGAGATTATAACTATTGGGTGATTGGTGCAGATGTCCAAAAAGCCCATCTCAACGAAGTGATCCAAGAAGTCTATATCGAAATCAACAGGCTAAGTACAGAACTTGTCTCGGAAGATGAGCTTGAAATTTTAAGAAACTACCTAGTCGGTCAAATGCTCAGCAAATTCAGCTCTTCTTTTGATCTGATGGATAGGTTCAAATCGGTACATCACTCAGGGCTTAATTTATCCTATTATCGTCAAAAATTGGATTATTTAAAAAAAGTCACTCCGCAAGATTTACTCAGGATCGGCCAGACCTACTTTTCAAACCCTCGATTTATAGAAGTTTCGGTTGGATAATCAGGTGAGTCTTAGGTAAAGCCAAGAAATATCCCAGGCTTTCTTTGCCCATAATCGATAAAGAGAAAAGGAAAAACCCTTCATTCCAAGCTCCTCTCCCATTTGGACCAGTTCACGGGCTGAGTCAAAATTTGCAGACCATAGGGCATGCTTAAGTTCATATTGGATTCGATCAGCCAACGCTTTGTTTTCCTCCGGATACAAGTTCATCAACTTGATCTTTGAGCAAACCCTTACCGTACTTGGAAGCATTTGGGATTGGTATCTTTTATATTGCTGCGATGACATGGACTCCCCATGGAGTCGCTTCAAAACACCCATGTGGTCTGAAAATACCACCGGATATTTTCTTGCTAGTCGGAGTTGGATATCAAAGTCTTCATAAAACAAGGTCTCATCGTATCCTCCTTCCTTCCGTAGAATAGGAGCATTAAAAACCATCGTGGGGGAGCAGATGAAATTACGCTTGATCAGCGTCTCATAAATATTGGATAGTTCGATCTCTTCCTTTAATTCCCCTGCTGAGTTTCTAGGGTAAAAGGTTCGGATTTGTGATTTTTCATCCAACAAATAGGCATCAGAAAATACAAACGCCGCAAACGGTGCCCCTCTAAGCTCTTTGATCGAGGTAGACAAATGCTCTGGATACAATAAATCATCTCCAGAGAGATCGATCAAATATTGACTGGTGGTTTGATTCAAAAACTGATTGAAAAGCCGACAGTAGGGCTGAGGCTCTTTGAAAGAATGGAACTCGACTACCAAATGGCCCGACCGCTGATCTATCCATTCTTTGATTCGCTCAGAAGTCTGATCCGTACTTCCATTATCGATGACAATCAGCTCCTTGGAGTAATAGTCCTGCTGCTTGACACTTTCCAATGTCTCCGAGATCCACTTCTCATGGTTGTAGGCTATACAGATGACGGTTACTTTTTCTGCATCATTCATAGAAAAATCTCCTAGTCCAGGTGACTTTATTACTTACATCATTGGAAAACCGAGCTTTAAAGAACATCAGACCTGAATTAATCCCGGAATCGACCTCTGAACTTCCGAGGTCAATAAACTCAGTTTTTTGCTCTGCCGCAAGCTGAAATAAACTTTGAAGCAGCAAGTCGCCTCCGTTGGAAATATTGGAATTTGGACGGATGGCCGATTGGTAATAATACATGGATTCGGGAAGCAATTTGACAGCCAAGGAATGTGCAATTGGTTCAGTTCCCTGAATGAGACTGATTTGAAAATATCGTTCAGGGAACTCAGAAACTTGATGAATTAGCCTATTCTCATCAAATAACGTCAGGTAACCTCTTTCAGAATTCCAATTTCGTATGTCATACAAAAAATTAAAATTCTGGACTGCCCCCTTTTTCACGCTTAAACCTAATGACTGAAGAGTTTTTTTGTTCTTATCAGAAAAAGCCTTCACTTCACTTTTAAGTTTTTTCTTACCCAGAAAAAACTGATGACTTTGTATTGCTTCAGGTTTAAATCCCTCCTTGAAAAGCACGTTCCCGATGAATTCACTGTATTTTTCATAAGGTTTGGGAGGCTGAATAACTTTAACTGTAGAGCATTTCAGACGCTGAAGTTCAATTAGAATCTCTTTGATGAAAAATTGGAGTTCGTCGGAATGAATCTGACCCGGAATCCAAACTCCACCGAAAGGCAAATTTGGAAGAGAAACTGCCTCTCCATTTTGTTGAATCACCACATGTAAGATGGCTTTTAATTTTTCCTTTTTAAATAAACGAAAGGTCAACTTCTGCACATCCGCCGACGAATCAGAATGCGACAAAAAATAAGGGTGATCCAAGGGAAGAGATTCTGATATCTGAATTTTAACGGACATTTTCTCGAAGTCTTTCAAAATAATCCTTATCTCTGATGTAATCCTCTTCTGAAAATTCCCTGTCGGAAAGTCCTAGAACTACCGAGCCATCTGTACAAACCACCTCTACCCAATTAAGTGGAGGAATATAAATCCCTTCCGAGGGCTTATCGAGGCTAAACAAATGTGTTTTACCATCGACACTCAATACGTTGACGATCACCTTTCCAGCAATCGCCACCAAGACTTGGCATTCCCGCCAATGAGCATGACTGCCTCTGACATCACCATCCGCCACCCCAGTGATCCAAAAACAACGATGGATCCCATTTCGAAAAAGCGACCGATCCTCCCAAAAATGAACAGAACCATGTTGACTTATCACGCCCGGTATATCCAATCGGAAAGGATAGTCTACGCTAATTTTTTGGGTAAAATCAGTATACTCCATGCCTAAAATTAAGTGAAATCAAACTAAGAAGCGGTTAGCCAAAAGTTAATTTTCTATTTTCATGACTCCTTATCAAAGTCCAAATGAGTAAACCATTAGACCAAGACGCATTTTTAACAATTTCGAGAAAGAGTACAGGACTTTACAAGGATAAGGGGAGTAAGTTTCTATATTTTTCTTTCCCGGTGGAAAATGAAGAAGAGATCAAAACCGAATTGGCAATCCTGAGAAAAATCTATTTTGACGCTAGTCATCACTGTTATGCGTGGGTTTTAGGCCCTAAAGGGACTCAATTCAGGGCCAATGACGATGGCGAACCTAATCATTCTGCAGGCGATCCCATTTTGGGGCAGATTCGATCCCATCAACTTACGAATGTTCTTATCGTAGTAGTCCGGTATTTTGGCGGAACCAAACTGGGTGTGAGTGGATTAATCCAAGCCTACAAAATCTCCGCTTCCATGGCTATTGAAGACAGTGATATCATCGAAAAAAGGGTCATGGAGGATTTAGTAATCCAATTTGGCTATCCTCAAATGAATGAAGTCATGAAAATCGTGAAATCAGAAAGCCTTGAAATCAAAAATCAGATCCTTGGCTTAGACTGTCAAATAACACTTAGGATGAGGAAAGGTATTCTAGTTTTGGTGAAAGAAAAGCTTGAGGAAATTGAGAGTTTGGTGGTTAAATCCGATTGAAAAGCTCATCCAAGTATCCTTCTTGCCGAAGCACCTGAAACACCTCCAAACAAGCCCAAGCATCTGTAGCTGCATATCGAAGCTGCTTTTCCGTAAGTTTTTCGGCCTCCCAATTGGAGACTTGCTCTGTCTTGGAAATCCTCATTTTCAAGACCATGCCGCAGAGATTTCTAACCCCCACATTGTGGAAACCCACTTTTTTCAATTCATCATTCAAATCAAAAAATGATTGTGGGTAAAAGGAATCGGTTAGTTTACGGAGTGCTTTGAGGTCATCATGGACAGCTGCTCCCACTTTTACCAGATTCTCTTTTTCCAGGAGATTTCTCAAAGGCGGAGGAAACCCAACCAGATGAAGGCGGAATAGAAAGGCTTGCTCAGAAGTAGACAACTGAAGCAGCGAAACATGATTAAACTGTCCTTTGCGAAAGGAAGGTTTGGTTTCAGTGTCAAAACCTATAATTCGTTGGTCCTCCAGAAAATCCACGGCTTCCTCCACTTGGTCAGGACGATCAATCACATAGATTTTTCCCTCAAATTGACCTAATGGCAATTCGTTTATCTCTTCTTTGGAAATGCTAAATGGGATCATACCAACTCTTCTTCCGGCTCGTAATAGGAAATTCCCAAATTAAAATAGCCATACAAGATGGTCATCAACGGGCTGATGATATTAAAAAAGCAATAGGGAGCATAAGTCAATGTGGCTACTCCCAACACCGAGGCTTGAGTAGCTCCACAGGTGTTCCATGGCACCAACACCGAGGTAACTGTAGCAGAATCTTCCAGAGTCCTACTGAGATTTTCAGGTTTTAATCCTCTTTTTCGATAGACGTCGGCATACATTCTACCGGGAACCAAAATCGCCAAGTATTGATCCGAGGTAGTGATATTGAAAAAGACACAGGTGGCGGCAGTGGATGCGATCAATGAACCGACTCGGTGTACCTTTCGGATCACAGCTTCTGCCATGACCTTCAGCATCCCGCTTTCCTCCATAATTCCGCCAAATACCATCGCGCAGATAATCAGCCAAATCGTATTAAGCATCCCTCCCATTCCTCTGGTGACCAGCAATTCATTAACGATATCATTGGATGTAACCACTCCGATTTCTCCAAAGAGAGCCATCATGACAGATTTGAAACCCAGGTATGAGTATGCCCCCTCTTCTGATGCTACTTCTTTGATAATTTCCGGTTGGAAAATCAGTGCAAAAACACCTCCCAAAAGAGCTCCTGTCAACAGCGCAGGCAATGCAGGTACTCGTTTGATAATCATTACCAAGACCACTGCTGGAACGATAAACAACATTGGGTTAATGTTGAATTTGGAAGAAATCACCGCAGAAATTGTCTTCACATCCTCCACACTTCCTGATGTCTCGTAGTTTAGTCCGATGACAATAAATAGAATCAGGGTAATAAGCATGGTCGGAATGGTTGTTTTTGCCATATGCCGAATATGAGTAAAGAGATCCGTCCCTGCCATTGCAGGCGCAAGATTGGTCGTATCAGAAAGTGGCGACATCTTATCTCCAAAATAAGCACCCGAGATAATAGCCCCTGCAATAATCCCCTCCTCAAATCCCAAAGCCTTTCCAATCCCTAATAGTGCCACACCTACTGTGGCCACAGTGGTCCAACTGCTACCCGTGGCGATTGAGACGATCGCACTTATAAAGCATGCCGCAAACAAAAAAATCACAGGACTCAAAACCATAAGTCCATAGTAAATCATAGCAGGTACAATCCCACTAAGCAACCAAGTACCCGCAAGTGCTCCAATCAAAAACAAAATCAGAATACTACTCATGGCAGAGCTGATGCTCTTTACAATACCTTCTTGGAGTGTCTCCCAAGAATATCCCAGTTTAAATACCGCAACAATGCCTGCAACAGTTGCAGAAAGAATCAATACAATTTGATTAGAACCAGCTAAACCGTCTGTCCCAAAAATTCGGATATTGATGATCAACAAAACAATCAAAAAAACTAAGGGAATCAGTGCATCATACACTTTGGGAGCTTTGGGCATTCCTTTCATTCAGTCAATATAGGTATGTGAAATAGGCTTGAATCTAAAGAAAAAAAACCAATTACATTTCTGAAAGTAGTTCAGACAACTCTTTTCCGACCTGCCAGCCAATAGCTACTCCCATTCCTCCCAATCGGACGGCAACTGCAGTAGTTGGACCAATTTGCTGGATGATAGGAGATTTCTTTGGGCCAAAGGCCATGATTCCAGTCCATTCCATGTCCCATTCCAACTCACGATAGGGTAAAATTACTTCCTTGGCCAATCGATCTAAATGGGATCTGATTGCCTGATTGACACCAAACTCAGTTGTGTTTTCTCCTTTGATGTCCTTATTCCTCGCGCCTCCCAACAAAAGACGTCCATCGACCTCCCGGAAGTAAACATAGCCTTTATCCATGTGAAATACCCCTTTCCAGGGTAAATCAAAACCAAGAGGTTTGCTCAATAAAATCAATCCTCTCCCCGGTTCCATCGGGCAATCCTTCCACAGTTTTTTGGTAAATGCATTGGTACAGACGGCAATTTTTCTTGCTCTGAATTCAAGGTGTTCTTGACCAATGGATCCAATAGCTTTTAGACTTCCTGACTCTTGATCAATCTCTTCGACAGAAATGCCCGTGAGAATCTTAATTCCAAGACTTCCCGCTTTTTCCCAAAGTGAATTTAAATAAGCAGCGGGATCCAGCTCGCCTTCAAATCTATTTTTGATGACCGCTTTAACTTGGTCAGAAAAGCCAAATTTGAGTGGGTTTTTGACCAATGAAAAAACTTCTTTTTTGAATACTTTCTTCAGTAAGTGATTGATTTCCTCGATTTGTTCGACAGCCTTAAGGGAATCTTGATCTAAGATTTCATATCCATTTCGATGCTGATAGCGCAGTGCTTTCTCACCAAAGTGCTTTTTGATCTGCTTCAGTCCATGGTACCTTCTTTCTACAAGTTCAACGACCTCATCCGGCGACATTGACCAAAAATCATCCAAAATCTCTGTCAAGCTCCCAAAGCAGGCAAATCCTGCATTTTTGGTGCTCGCACCAGTTGGAAAATTTCCTCTTTCTAGAATAAGGACTTTTGCTTTAGGATATTCCTTTTTGAAATGAATGCCAGCTGACAACCCGGTAAATCCGGCGCCAACCACAATCAGGTCATAGGTTAAAAAGTTTTTTTGCTCCCAATAACTCAACATGATTTGAGAAGATTTAATATTTGACGCGAGTTGGTTAATTTGTGCCGAATCTAGCTTAATTAAACCCAAAAAACCATGAGAAAAATTGACGAATTGCTTTCAGAATATGGAGAAAGCCACCAAAATAACACGAATAAACTGATCCATTGGATCTGTGTTCCTGCCATTTTTTTCAGCATAGTTGGTTTGATATTTAGTATCCCATCAGGGTTTTTAGCCGAACTGCTCCCATTTATGGGATATTTTGCAAACTGGGCAACTTTTGCCATCATATTGGTTTTGTTTTACTACCTATCTCTTTCTGTGCCTTTGACTTTGGGGATGTTTTTGTTCTCTGCATTTTGCCTAGCTCTTGCCAATTTCCTGGCACTAACATTCCCCGGCAAACTCCCCTTTATCAGCCTTGGAATATTTGTCATCGCTTGGATTTTCCAGTTTTATGGACACAAAATCGAAGGAAAAAAACCTTCCTTCTTTAAGGATTTGCAATTTCTTATGGTTGGACCTGCTTGGCTGATGCACTTCATCTACAAGCGGATAGGAATCGTATATTGAAAAAAATAAGGGCCAGTTGACTGGCCCTTATTTTTTTTGGTCACCAAATAATTCCACTAATCTTTTTAAGGATTGCATGTTATCTCTAGTATTCAAACTTGACACAATCGACTTTTTCTCACTTGCCGTCAGTCTCCAGTTAAGCGAAGCACGAGGACTACTATCCGAGTAACCATTCGACGAATCAGTAAGGATTTTTGAAGGAGCATATTCAAACTCTATCCGCTCCACCCCAAAAGGCATCGATTCCGACAAATAATTGAATAGTACCTCATTTTGAATTGTCTGCACATTATCCCAATTCACATAAATATTTTTCAAGGGAGTAAAGACTTTTTCTAGAATTCGCGGCAATTCCTTGGCAGGGATCTCTGTGTTTTTTTCCGAATCCCGAATTGTGATCATCACTACACCGCTTGTATTCTGAGCAATCCAATCTTTGAACACATAGACAAATCGTAGCGCATCTTGTATTCCAAAATTATCAGAAAGGCCTGTATCCATTGTCTTCATGACCGGATTGGAGGGAAGCTCCACATTGGGAGTGACAAATGGAAATGTAGCGCTCATTCTCAGAGCACTCAAAAAACGTAGATTATCCGGATCATGATTTTCAAAAAACCTTCGGAAATCAATGGATTGTTTTTTCTCAGCTTTTCCGGAAATCCCTTCCGCAGATACTCCCAAAAAAGACATCGAATGAGGAGAAATGACCAACTTTCTGCCATCATTGGTAATCAAGGCAGTCACCGGCATCATGGGAATTTGAGCCTTGGCTTCAGGTTCTCGATAGTCCTTTAAAGGCTTATCTAAAATGCCCTTGGTGTTTTTATTGAGCTGATCTTCAAAAGCGAAACCTCTATCCTTAAGATATCCACGCCCCCGGTAGTCAAATTTTTGATTTCGGATCAAAAGATCATTTACCAATAGGGTAAAAATGATCGGATTTAGATTATCAGAGGCAATTTGGTCCAGAAAAATGGAGTCCGAAGGATCAAATAACTGATCAGTCTGGGAGCGGAGATAGAGCTCTCGAAAGAAAGCTTCTCCCAACACCCCGCCCGAAGCACCGGTATAAAGTGCCGACCGACTGGTCACAGTCCCATGGGTAACTTTATGAATTTCCTGTAAAACGCGTAAAGTCCAAAGGGCGGCACGTTGTCCGCCACCACTGGCCGAAACGATCACCAACTTAGGTAAAGAATCATTGGGAAATTTAGCTTTCCAGTTTTCCAAAATCCGAATCACATTCTCTTTGTCTTTCTCGACAGTATCCTGATGAGTCAATAAATCCAATCTACCCAAGGTATATGAGGCCGCATGGGCTGAATAGTCTAATCCAAACGCTTCATGTGGCCTGTTTAAAAAGGAAAAATTAGAAAAATAATTCGCAAGGAGGATCAAAGAAAAAACCACAAACGTAGCCCATTTTCTTAACCAGAAGCTAATAGCACCAACTGCCATCACCAGGATAGACAGCAAAAGCATTGCACTCATTGCAGCAGGAAATTGCAAAATCTCCTGCTCTTTGAAAATTCCCAAAAACCAAACTAGCGAAACCAAAAACACCTGGATAAAGAACAGATGTAGGTGATTTTGATTAAATACCCTTAAGAGGTGGGCCGTTTCAAACTTTGAAATATCAGGACTGACCTCTAAAAGGTTAAGCTTGAGATTAAGGTAATACTTCACTGTATTGACCTCTTTTTCGGATGTTTTGAATTTGCTGAGCAAACCTTTTTTTCCGGATCTGGCTTTTCTGAAACGCTGATCCACGCTTTCTGAAAAAATCAAAAAGAAATCCTTGTTGGTAAGTCCAAAATACGAGAATATCAAAGCATACGCGAGGATACTCCCTATAGCAAATCCAAGATAAAGGGACACAACATCCCAATCCGATGGAAGGTCATTATTGAGTTGAAAAGCTACAAATCTGATGGTGTAGAAAAGATAAAATGCAAAAGGAACGATAGAATTATTGACACAAAAATGAATAAATGGACGTCTGAGAACAGCTAAAAACTTAAAACGACGGCCTTCCAGGATATAAGTAGTCATGTGAAACGCCATGGTAAACATGGCCAAGCCTATTCCCATCAAGAAAAAACTTAACCAAGAAACCTCATGGAGATATTCCGGATCCAAAAACAGAAAAGGAATACCCAATACCACTCCAAAGTTTTCGCTTACAATCAAAATAAGAAGTCCCCAAATCAGAAGTAAGGCTAGATTTTTTCTTAAGTGCAGTAATAATAACTGAACAGGAAAGCTGTAAAGAATCCGATCTTTCATAGGGGTTTATTGTCGAAATAAGTTACTTCATTTTGGACTCGCATTCCAAATGAAGAGGGGCTATCAAATGAACATTTAAAGCTAGATAACTGGCTATCAAGGACTGCCTGAATTTTCCTATAGGAAAAGAAAATTAATCTGTCATTTTTATGGAGGGATAGGCGCAGATAAGGTAGATTCGAAGGTTAAAAAATGTAAGCATGAGAATTTGGTTTTTGTGTAAAGTAAAATATGCGAAAGAGACCGAAGATGGTCTTTTGAAAAGCATTTCAGAGCAATATTTGGTTGATGCTGTCTCCTTTACTGAGGCAGAAGCCATCTTATATGATCGACTAGGATCTCAGATAAGAGGTGATTTTCAAGTAACTGGCATCAGTAAAAGCAACATTGTGGACGTGTTTTACTACGAGGATGCCGACATCTGGCACAAGTGCAAAGTCACATACTTAATTGCTGACGGGGACAGTGGAAAAGAAAAGAAAGTGATTCAATACATGATCGTCACAGCAGAAGATGTAAAGCAAGCTTATGATCGGATCCAAGAAAGTTTGAGCAATATGCTAGTTAGTTTTCGTGTGCCTGACATCACCGAAAGCTCAATAATTGAAGTTTTTCCTTTTGAAAAAGATGAAGTCAAAGATCAATTGCCTCCGGGGAATTTTCGGCCTGTAAATCAGGAGGAAGAAATCTAAATCTCAGACCGCAGGACATCAGCCTGCGGTCATTTTTTTAGCTCAAATCTGCATTGGCCTGGTGCGAAATGACAAAGGAGATCAAGTCCTCCACTGTCATCGCTGCCCGCTCAGCCGCATCCTGAATATCTTCGCGGCTCACTTGAGCAGCAAAAGTCTTGTCCTTGAGCCGCTTTTTGACACCTTTTACCTCCATTCCCACATATCCTTCCGGGCGCATTAGGGAGTACGCATGTACAAATCCACTCAATTCATCAAACGCATAAAGCATCTTATCCATGAGTGACACAGGCTCCACCCCAAAATATCGGGGGCCATGAGAGGCTATGGCACGGATCATAGCCGGATCCACATTCCTGCATTCAAGTTCTTCGATGATTTTTCGGCAATGCTGATCTGGCCACTGGTCCCAATCTGCGTCATGAAGCAGGCCAGACTGGTACCACATCGCTACTTCCAAATCGGACAATCCCAACTCTTTTGCATAAGCCCCCATCAAGTGTGCGACTTGTTTCATGTGCACTTTGAGTCGGTCATTCTTGACCCAATCATCCAAAATCCCTTTTGCTTCCTCAGGAGAAAGTATTTTACCCGAATTTTCGGCCTTTCCAAATTCCTGTCGATTTAAATACAAAACACTTTCTTGCATTTTAAATATATATTTATGTATTTCGAAATATATTTTTATATTTTTGTTATCTATCTCAACTAAAGGAAACAGGCAGAATGCAGGATTTAAAATCCATAAAGCTTCTAGAGAATCTGGTATTGTCCTCAGATTATTATCTGCAGGTCACCTTGGATAAGTCCGGAAGAGTGCTTTCTACCCATTCCGGAATAGGCCCTGTTCCGTCACTTTTTGATTCTAAAGAAAAGCAAATTTTCTTCCCAGATTGCTTTCTGTCTTCAGATTGGTCAAAATACGAAAGTCAAAGGCAAAAGGCATGGAAGAATAATCACCTTTCATTTACAGTTGAGCTTCAAAAAATCAATCACCCTGAAGACACTACCTCACTTACTAAATGGGAATTTTTTTTCATCTCTCATGAACACGGGACATGTTTGGGTATTGGACATCCACTGGAGCCACTTAAACCTTATTCTTTAGGAATTGGAGAGTTTATCGAAGGAACCAATCAATCCAATGAACTACTCAATACCTTATTGGAAAACAAACTTTTAGGATTTTGGGATTTTGATCCGACAAAAAAAGAAGAATCGATCAGCAATGGATTAGCCCATATTTTGGGCTACAATCAAAAAGAAATAGAGGCTACTGGTAAAATCTCATGGAGAAAACACATCCATCCAGATGACTACTTAAGTCTTGTCAAAAGTCTGGATGCCCATACTCATTCTTCAGGAGACTTGCCATTCAAAAAAGAGTTTAGGCTAATTTCCAAGGGAAAGCAAACCGTTTGGGTAATTGGTTTTGGCAGGACTACCCAATGGAATGAAGTAGGTATGCCCATAAAAATTCAAGGCTTACTGATCGATATTACCGAAAAAAAGAAACAAGAGATCTGGCTTAAAGAACATCATTATTTCTTAAGAGACTTAGCCTTTCATCAGTCGCACTCACTTAGAGCAAGAGTGGCAAATATCCTTGGCATTTTAGAAATCTTAGACCTGGAGGACAATTCCCTTGAGACTAAAAAGCTCTTGTCAATCCTTAAAAAAGAAACCCAGATGCTGGACACTTCTTTGAAAAAGAGTATTAAAGAATCTGTCCAGCAAAATGAAACCTGGGAACGAGGTATCAAAAACCAAGAGTCCTAAATTCCTGATTTGCCATTTTGACTTCAGATAGCCCCAAATCACTTTGGGGCTCATTGCTTTTTTCCTCGGGTTGCCTCCATCATATCCCACATCTCTTGAGGTATCATATCTAGATTATTGAACTCTCCGGCACCTTTTAGCCATTCTCCTCCATCTATGGTCATCACTTCACCGTTGACATAAGCAGAAAAGTCAGAAACCAAATATGCCGCAAGGTTGGCTAGCTCCTGATGCTCTCCTACTCTTCCTACTGGTACTTTTTTGGCGGGGTCAAACTTTTTTACCAAATCTCCTGGCAACAACCTGCTCCATGCCCCTTCTGTAGGAAATGGACCTGGAGCGATCGCATTAGATCGGATACTATACTTCGCCCATTCCACTGCCAAGGACCTTGTCAACGCCAGTACACCTGCTTTGGCAGCCGCCGAAGGAACCACATAGCCCGAACCTGTCCATGCATAGGTTGTGACAATATTTAAAAACACACCCGGTTGCTTATTGGCAATCCAGTGCTTGCCTGCAGTCAAAGTAACTTGGGAAGTACCTTTTAGGACAATATCCAAAACAGTATTGAATGCATTCACTGACAATCGCTCGGTAGGGCTAATAAAATTACCTGCAGCGTTATTTAACACCACATGAATTTCTCCAAACCTTGCTACAGACTCTGACCACATTGACTCTACTTGAGCGATATCCCTTACGTCACAGGAGAGAGCTAACACTTCTCCTCCTTTTTTTGCCATCATCTCTTTAGCTGTTTCCTGAAGTACGTCCAGCTTTCTTGAAGTGATCACCAAATTTGCTCCTAACTCTAAAAAGTACTCCCCCATTGATCTACCAAGACCCGTGCCCCCTCCTGTAATGAGTATATTTTTACCCTTAAGTGAGCCTTCTTTCAACATACCGTCTGTAAAATTCATGTCTTTAGCTTATTTGGATTTTTCCCAAGTTAGTATTCAGGCGCGGAAATTGAAAGGAAACAATAAGCAGACAAATCTTATGGCACGGTTGTATATTTTCCTTTTTTTCGTCCTTTTGGCCTCCTCCTGCACCGAAGAAGAAAGCAGGACCATTTCCACTGACTTAAGTGTAGAGGCCCTCCAGCATTTCAAGCTTTCGAAAGCATTTTCGGAAAGTATTTACCTTGGAAACATTTCCTATCAGGATTATTTCCGAATCAGTTCTGCCGAACTCCCCGGATGTCCGACCATCGATCGAAGCTTGCAATCTAGAATCATCACCTTAGATTATTCCAAGCCTCTCGAATGCACACAAGAAAACAACAAAACAAGAACAGGCAAAATCATTCTTGACTTCACTCTTTCAAATACCAGTTCACCGACTTGGATCATGACCTATGAAGAATATAGTGTGGAAGGAATTAAGGTTTCGGGAACAAGGCAATTCAGGGCTATCACATCCAATGAAACAGAGGCTAGCTTTGAAAATTTAGAAATCGAATTACCCAAAAACCTCGCTTTCCTGATTAAAGGAAAAACAAATCATTCTGTTTCCAGGGCTAATTTTAGACCTTTTGCGCTCAGCACACGTGGAAATTTAGAAGGTATAAATCCCGCTGGACGTAATTTTAATCTAGTAATTACTGAGCCAAAAGAACAACTCTTTGCCTGCTACAGGCAAGGTTGGTTTTTGACACAGACAGGTAAAGAATCCATAAAAATAGCTAGAGGCATCGAAAGAGATGTGGTCTACACTACCACTTACCAAACCCCCACTGGATGTAATCCAAACGTAACCGCTATTCTGCCTGATGGCCGAATTTTCCTACTCAATCCATAAAAAAACCCGGACTTTCATCCGGGTTTTCAAGTATAAATCCTTTTGATTTTAGTATCTGTAGTACTCAGGCTTGAATGGACCTGATACCTCTACACCAATGTATTGAGCTTGATCCGAAGAAAGGGTATCTAATTCCACGCCCAACTTTGCCAAATGAAGCGCTGCCACTTTTTCGTCAAGATGTTTGGGCAGTACATAGACACCAGGCTGATAGCTCTTGTAATTTGCCCATAGCTCCAATTGAGCCAAGGTCTGATTGGTGAAGGAATTTGACATTACAAATGATGGGTGACCTGTTGCACAGCCAAGATTTACCAGACGACCTTCAGCCAATACGATAATTTCTTTACCATCGATCTCGTAAAGGTCCACCTGAGGCTTGATCACGTTTTTGGTATGGCCATAGTTCTTGTTCAACCAAGCCATATCAATCTCATTGTCAAAGTGGCCGATGTTACAAACAATCGCCTTGTCCTTCATTGACTTGAAATGCTCACCTGTGATGATATCCTTGTTGCCTGTAGCAGTCACCACAATATCAGCTTCTTTCACCGCATCAGCCATTTTCTTGACAGCAAATCCATCCATTGCAGCCTGAAGCGCACAAATCGGATCGATCTCTGTAACAATTACACGGGCACCAGCACCTCTCAAAGAAGCAGCAGAACCTTTTCCAACGTCACCATAACCGGCCACTACAGCTACTTTTCCAGCCATCATCACATCGGTAGCACGACGAATCGCATCCACCAATGATTCCTTACAGCCATATTTATTGTCAAATTTGGATTTGGTCACAGAGTCGTTTACGTTGATCGCAGGCATAGGAAGCGTTCCGTTTTTCATGCGCTCATACAATCTGTGTACCCCAGTGGTAGTCTCTTCAGAAAGTCCTCTGATCCCAGCGACCAACTCAGGATATTGATCAAGCACCATATTGGTCAAGTCACCTCCATCGTCCAAAATCATGTTCAATGGCTGCCTTTCTTCTCCAAAAAATAGCGTCTGCTCAATACACCAGTCAAATTCTTCAGCAGTTTGGCCTTTCCAGGCATACACTTGAATACCTGCCGCTGCAATAGCTGCCGCAGCGTGATCTTGAGTAGAAAAAATATTACATGAAGACCAAGTCACCTCAGCACCCAAAGCGACCAAGGTCTCAATCAACACGGCAGTCTGAATAGTCATGTGCAAACAGCCTGCTACTCTCGCACCTTTCAAAGGCTGCGAAGGACCAAATTCAGCTCTCAGGGCCATCAGACCCGGCATTTCGGCTTCTGCCAATCTGATTTCTTTTCTTCCCCACTCAGCTAGGGAGATGTCTTTTACTTTGTACTGGATAAATTTTTCAGATTTGATTTCTGACATGTGATTGATTGTTAAAGAATTAAAATCTTGAATTGGCCGCAAAGTTATCAGATAAAATCGTGATTCGGAAATGTGATTAAAATTTAGGGAATGTGATCTCCTTCAATCCAAAGGCCTTGATTTTACCGCCCTCCAATTCGATCATTAAGCTTCCCGAAGGATCAATCCCTATAATTTTTCCCTTAAATGGAGCACCGGAAGCACTAAATTGCACCCATTGCCCCATCAGGTATAAATGCTGCAAATATTCCATTTTGATCTCCATCAACTTATTCTTTTTTAGCGCCAAATAGGATTGTTCTAAATAGACAATTAAAAGTCTAAAAATCTCCTGTAGATCGAACTGACTCCCTGTCACACTCGCCAAAGAACAGGCAGAAGAAACAGAAAAAGAATTTTGATTTACATTCAGTCCTATTCCTACCACAGCATGCTCCCATCCACCTGAACTCACCACATTTTCGATCAGGATTCCTCCCAATTTACCCACTCCTGGAACCACCAGATCATTAGGCCATTTTACTTTTAAATCGGGAATATATTGTTGAAGCAAATTTCTGATACCATTGGAAACCATCATATTGAGATAAAACTGCTCACTCAGGTCCAAAAAAGCAGGTTGAAGTACCAGGGAGAACGTAAGGTTCATTCCTCCTGTGGTCTCCCATGAATTTCCCCTCTGTCCCCTACCCTGAGTCTGATGCTCACAAATGACAATACTACCCTCTCTTGCCTTACCTTGCCTGATCTGTTGTAGAGCGATGTCATTGGTCGAGTGACACTCTGGCAGGAAAAGAACATCTTTCCCCAAAAAAATCGTGTTGGCAAGAATTTTATACATTAATTTTCAGTTCGGTTAGTTAAATAGAAATCAGCCGAGGCGTAAAATTAACTCAATACTATGACAGCAGAAGCGCTGAGCAAGGTAATCGTCAAAGGAATGGAAGAAAAAAAAGCTTCTGACATCTTGGTGATGGACCTGAGAACAATCAAAAATACAGTAGCTGATTTTTTTGTGATTTGTTCTGGAAATTCGGACACTCAAATTGACGCCATTTCCAAATCAATCGAAGAAGAAGTTTACAAAGCGGGTGAAAGTTCCGCTTGGAAAGTAGAAGGAAAATCAAACGGACAGTGGGTTCTCATGGATTATGTCAATGTGGTAGCCCATATTTTCCTTAAAGAAAAGCGAGAATTTTATGGATTGGAAGAGCTATGGGGAGATGCCAAAACCACCCGGATCCGATAAATATAACCATGAACTTTCGGGTGTTTAATCCGTTTTAGCATAAGTTTAAAGAATTATCAAAAAAGCGATGAGCGAAAAAAATAAGAATAAAAATTTCACCCCTAAAGCCCCACAAAAGCCCAATTTTCAACTTTGGTTGATTATTGCTGCTGTGATGGTTCTTTTGGGACTTACTTGGATCCAACAGCGAGGCGCCGTTATAGACATCACCCAAAAAAGATTCGAAGACATGTATCGCGCAGGAGATGTGGCCAAAGTGGTCATCGTCCGCAACATGAATCGTGTCGATATTACGCTGAAACCAGCTGCACTCCAAAACAGCAAATACAAAACCGAACTAGAGGCCAATTCTTCTTTCTTCAACCCAGCTGGACCTCATTATTCCTTACAAGTCACCACCTCTGACAAGTTCCAGACAGATTTCCAAGCCTTGGAAAGTGAGAAACCGGAAGGAGAGCGAATAGGAGCTTCTGTCACCAATGAAGAGAACTGGAGCAACTATTTCGGAAGCTTTGGCTTTCTGATCCTTCTTTTCGTGTTCTTCTGGTTTATGATGCGCCGAATGGCAGGTCCTTCTGGCCCAGGTGGACAAATTTTCAATGTCGGCAAATCAAAAGCACAGCTTTTTGATGCAGAAAACAAAGTAAAAATCACATTTGACAACGTAGCAGGCCTTGATGAAGCCAAGGAAGAAATTCAGGAAATTGTAGAATTTCTAAAGAACCCATCCAAATTCACCAAGCTGGGAGGAAAAATTCCAAAAGGAGCACTTCTCGTAGGCCCTCCAGGTACCGGTAAAACTTTGCTTGCAAAAGCGGTGGCTGGGGAAGCAGGTGTGCCTTTCTTTACACTTTCAGGTTCTGATTTTGTGGAAATGTTTGTGGGTGTGGGTGCAGCACGGGTACGTGACCTGTTCAAGCAAGCAAAGGAAAAAGCACCTTGTATCATCTTCATCGACGAAATCGATGCGATCGGTCGTTCAAGAGGCAAAGGTCAAATGCCAGGATCAAATGACGAGCGTGAAAATACGCTTAACTCGCTACTGGTAGAAATGGACGGCTTCGGAACCGACTCAGGCGTCATCGTACTGGCAGCTACCAACCGTCCAGATGTACTGGATAGTGCCTTATTGAGACCAGGACGATTTGACCGTCAGATATCCATTGACAAGCCAGATATTGTAGGCCGAGAGGCAATCTTCAAAGTTCACTTGAAGCCAATCAAAATCTCTGAAGATGTAGATGCTAAAAAATTGGCAGCACAAACTCCGGGATTTGCAGGCGCCGAAATCGCCAACGTGTGTAATGAAGCGGCATTGATCGCTGCAAGAAGAAACAAAGCAGCAGTCGATATGCAGGATTTTCAAGATGCAGTAGACCGTGTGATTGGTGGATTGGAAAAGAAAAACAAAATCATCTCTCCGGAAGAAAAGAAAATCGTGGCCTACCACGAGGCTGGTCATGCAGTGGCTGGCTGGTTTTTGGAGCATGCAGATCCATTGGTTAAAGTATCAATCGTACCACGTGGAGTGGCAGCCTTAGGCTATGCGCAATACCTTCCAAAAGAGCAATTCCTCTATCAAACCGAGCAACTCATCGATGAGATGTGTATGACACTTGGTGGTAGAGCTGCTGAAGAAATCATCTTTGGAAAAATATCCACGGGAGCACTTAGTGACTTAGAGCGCATTACCAAAATGGCTTATTCGATTGTATCCGTGTATGGCATGAATGAGAAACTTGGAAATATCTCCTTCTACGACAGCAAAGCGGATGGATACAAAATGACCAAGCCTTATTCTGAAGCTACCGCGGAGATGATCGATCAGGAAGTTAGCAAGTTGATCCAGTTTGCCTACACCCGAACGTTAGACTTGCTAAAACACCATAAAGTTGAGTTAGAAACCTTAGCAAAAGAGCTTCTTGAGAAAGAGATCCTTTTCCAATCAGATTTGGAAAAACTCATCGGCAAGCGTCCTTTCGAAAAGGAAACTACCTATCAAGCCTTTACCAATAAAAAAGATAAAGTCGTTGAGGAGGCAGTAGTGGAATCTGAAGCAAAACCAGAACCAGAGGCAGCAACTTCAACAGCAGAGGAGAAAACTCCTGAAATTGCCCCTCCTGTAACAGACGAAAAAACAGAAAATTAATACAAAGAGCCCCAAACCACTTGGGGCTTTTTTATTTTTGTTCTCCGACCCTATCTTTAGTCTATGCTATCCCCCATTTTGGACTTTCCCCTTCACGGTAAAAAACTATTTTTCGCATCTGATTTTCATTTGGGAGCACCCAGCCATCAAGCAAGTAAAGCCAGAGAAAAACGAATCATCCGCTGGCTGGATCAAATTTCCGAAGAGGCCGCTGCCGTTTTCTTGGTTGGTGATATTTTCGACTTTTGGTTTGAATATGCGGAAGTGATCCCAAAAGGATTCATTCCATTTATTTCCAAGATCTCCCAACTTCGTGACCGAGGCATTCCTGTGCTTTTTTTTACAGGAAATCACGACCTATGGATGAAGGATTACTTTACGGTGGAATTAGGAATTCCTGTCTATACCCATCCCATTGAGATCACGGTCGAAGGTAAAAAAATCCTGGTAGGCCATGGAGATGGATTAGGACCGGGAGATCAAACCTATAAAATCCTGAAAAAGTTATTTACAAATCCCTTTGCCAAATGGCTTTTCAAATGGCTTCACCCTGACTTGGGCATCCGTCTTGCAAAAGCTTGGTCAGGACATAGCCGGATCACGAATAGTTCGAAAAATGAGAATCATTTTTTAGGCGAAGATGAGTGGCTTTGGCAATACTGCAAAGAGGTAGAAAAAAGAGTGCATCACGACTACTACATATTTGGACACCGCCACTTGCCACTTGAACTGGAGGTTGGGAAAAATGCAACTTACTTCAATCTCGGGGAATGGGTGAGCCAAAATACCTACCTCGAATTTGACGGTAATACAGCCAAATTAAAATCTTTTGAAAAATGAGAAAGCTGATTTGGTTGGTAATGATTTTACTTCCCGGGCTTTTGAACGCACAGGAAAAAATCAGCTGGACCACTCCAACAGCTATCCTTACCATCAGCCAACCTGATTTGATTTCTTTAGATTCTCGAGATCAGATTTTTGTAAGTAGCCAAACAGGTGATATCTTCCTTTTTGACCAAAAAGGGAATCAACTTAACCTCTTTTCTCCTCCTCGGCAGGGAAAATTGCAGCAACTTGAAGCCGCTTGGACGGTAAACATCTTCAGCTTTTCAGCAGACCTTCAGGAATACCGGATACTTGACCGCTTTCTCAATCCACTTGCGGAAAACACTTTTCTTCTAAATGATATCACCCTACCTAAAGCAGCTACTTTAGGAAATAATAACATCATCTGGATTTGGGATGAATCAGATCTTTCCCTAAAAAGTCTCAATTACCTGCAAAAGCAAATTATCCAATCCCAACCCCTCAATCTGATATTAGATTCTCCCACATTGAATGTCCGCGAAATCAGGGAAATCAAAAACCGACTTTACCTCAACATTCCAGATTCGGGGATTTTCATTTTTGACAATCAGGGGAATTTTATACAAAAGCTAACTATCCAAGTAGATCAGAAGCTTACATTTTACAAAGAGCGGATTTTTTGGTTGGAAGAAGATCTGCTCAAGAGCATTTCGCTACGCACACTTGAAGTGTCAGATCATGGAGTAGTGCCAGTTGCACAAGCTAAATCCATCCAAATCGGTCAGGAAATCTTGGTAATACAAACCGATACGGCGATACAGATTTTTGACCTGCCTCAAGAACTGAAAAATTTGAAATGATTGGTTTTTAAAGCCTAGGAAAGAAAAACCTTCTCAGTCCATTTCGGTATCAATCCTACATTCCTTATTGCTTTCTAAGCACAATCTCTTTTCTTAAAACCACTGTAAACACCGTGTTGACTTAGTTTTTTATTTAGTCCAAATGAAGTTTTTTCTTGATGCCTTAGCGCCTTAGTGGCAAAAACCCTTTTCTCAAAACCACAGTAGACACCTGGTTGACTTAGTTTTTCTATTTAGTCCAAATGAAATTTTTTCTTGATGCCTCAGCGCCTTAGTGGCAAAAAATAAAAAAACCGACCGAGTTTCCCCGGTCGGCTGTCATTTTTTTACTCATCAAATCAATTGATAGAGACCAGTTCAATGTCAAAAATCAGATCCCTACCCGCTAACTCGTGATTGGCATCCAAGGTGATTTTTTCCTCATCCACAAATACCACAGTCACCGGCATCGGATGACCTCCTTCTCCTTGAAGCGTTAATTGCAACCCGATTTCTGGTTGAATATGTGGTGGGACTTGGTTCAACGGCACATCAATCATCATATCCTGACGACGCTCTCCATATGCCTCGGCAGCTGGAATGGTCACGGTCTTCTTATCTCCGATCACCATGCCGTACACGGCCGCATCAAATCCCTTGATCATATTTCCGTCTCCCAATGTAAAACTCAATGGCGACCTGGATACAGAGGAGTCAAAAATGCTCCCATCATCCAACCTTCCGGTGTAGTGGACCGCTACTGAGTCCCCCTTCTTTGCTTGCATGTGCTTGTCTTTTTGTGAAGCCCAAAGGTAGAGATAAACGCACAATTTGCAGCAGGATTTCCGCTGGGGGTTCAAAATAGGAGAGCCTAGTCAAAAAGTGGGATCAAAGCGGACAGTGTGTCCGAAAACAGTATAAAATCGTACAAATTCGAACACTTTATCCGAAAAATCTATCCAAATTGCCTTTAAATCCACTTGGCATCATTTTCCCCCAAGTACCTCCAAACAATCAACCATGGAAGCGCAAAACCTCGGAAAAATCCTGATCATCGACGACAACGAAGACTTGCTCTTTGCCGCGAAAATGCTTTTGAAAAAGCACGCCAAAGAAGTCATGATCGAAAAAGATCCACGCAGGATTCCTTTTTTGATCAACAACAACAGCTTTGATGTCATCCTGTTGGACATGAACTTCCGGGAAGACACCACTTCGGGTAAAGAGGGTTTTTATTGGCTGAGCCAAATCAAGGAAATCGATCCAAAAGCCGTGGTCATTTTGATCACAGCATTTGGCGACGTGGAAATGGCCGTTCAAGCATTGAAAGAAGGTGCTACAGACTTTATCCTCAAGCCTTGGCAAAATGAAAAACTCATCGCAACGCTCCATTCTGCGTTAAAACTGAAAGAAAGCTACAATGAAGTGGACCAACTTCAAAAAAAGCAAAAAGCCCTACAAACAGATCTTAAGAAGCCCTACTCCGACATTATCGGAAGCTCGGCTTCGATGAAAAACATCTTTTCCATCATCGACAAAGTAGCACAGACAGATGCTAATGTGTTGATTTTGGGAGAAAACGGAACGGGAAAGGAACTCATCGCCAGAGCAATACACGACCGATCTCATCGAAAAGATGAAATCTTCGTCGGAGTGGATATGGGGGCAATTACCGAGACACTTTTCGAATCCGAACTCTTCGGACATAAGCGAGGTGCCTTTACCGATGCCAAAGATGACCGTGCGGGCCGCTTTGAAGTGGCTGACCAAGGCACGCTTTTCCTGGATGAAATCGGCAACCTTTCTATGCCCTTACAGTCCAAGCTCTTGACAGTCCTCCAAAAAAGAGAGGTAACAAGAATCGGTACCAACAAACCCATTCCAGTCGATATCCGACTGATCTGCGCGACCAATATGCCTGTGCACGAAATGGTACAGGACCATACCTTCCGCCAAGATTTACTTTACCGAATCAATACCGTGGAGATATTTCTTCCTCCACTCCGCGAGCGTCAGGATGACATTCCACAACTTGCCACTCATTTTCTGAAGCAGTATTCTAAGAAATACAGAAAGAATTTCACCGGCTTCAAACCGGCTGCAATGGAGCTGTTGCAGCGCTATTCTTGGCCGGGAAATATCCGTGAACTTCAGCACGCCATCGAGCGAGCAATCATCATGGCTGAGGGCAACGAACTGGATTCCAGAGATTTCTTCTTCCTTTCCGCCAAACCTTCCTCCGAAAAGGCACCCACCGCTGCCACCTTAAATTTGGACGATATGGAGCGTAGCACCATTCAGCGGGCCATTGACAAAAACGGAGGAAACATCTCCAAAGCCGCCAAGGAACTCGGTCTTACCCGAGCTTCACTTTACAGAAGACTGGAAAAATATGGATTATAAAGTCGGCTTGCTGGGCAGGATTGCCTTGATGGCAGCATCCTTGTTTTTCCTTGCCTTTGGCATTTCGGGAGAGTGGGGAGTCTTTATGATTTCCCTTTTCCTCATTTTGGTTGTATTCCAGATCGTTTTTCTGCTTAGATATTCTGAGAGTTCCTTTAAAAAAGTGCGTCTTTTTCTGGACAACATCAAGCAAGACAAATACACCCAACTCTATCCGGTCAAGTTTGACGGGACAGAGACAGATGATCTGCATATCGAATTCAACGCGATCTTGGCAAAACTAAAAGAAGACCAAGCAGAAAAAGAAGCCAACTACCAGTACTTCCGATCTGTCTTCAAGCACCTGAGCATCGGTCTGATCACATTTGGTGAAAATGGAGAAATCCAGATTCTAAACGTCGCAGCCAAGCGCATTCTCAATGTAGACGAGCTCAAAAACATCTCTGAGATCGAACAGGTCAACAAAGAACTTCACCTTGCCATCCAAAACCTCCGTACCGGAGGAAGCGAACTCATCAAAATCGCTCATCCTGACGGGATCATGCAGCTATCGGTCTACGTCATCGAATTGCTAATGAGAGGGGAACGGTTCAAGCTCGTTTCCTTGCAAAACATCCAATCCGAACTCGAGGAAAAGGAAATGGAAGCCTGGCAAAACCTCGTGAAAATCCTGACTCACGAGATCATGAATTCCATCGCTCCGATCTCCTCCCTGGCAGGTACCCTGAAAGGAGAACTCGAAGATCGAATCGAAAATAATCAATCCCTGAGCCCGGCAGACATGGAAGATTGCATGATGGGCATCAGCACGATCGAAAAGCGAAGCCAAGGTCTGATCAGCTTTGTGTCAGATTTCAGAAGTCTAGCCCATATTCCCACGCCCAAGTTTGGCAGTATCGGGATTTCCAGACTATTTGACCAACTGGAGATTTTACTCCAAAATCAACTCGAGGCCCAAGGAATCACGCTTCGAAAGGAGCTCAATCCTAACGAATTGATCCTATTCGGAGATCAGCATCAAATCGAGCAGGTATTGATCAATTTGCTTCAAAATGCCATTCAGGCTTTAGAAGATTCCGAGGAAAAAATCATCACCCTAAGTGCATTCATCGATGAGGCAGGCAAGATCATCATTGAGGTGACTGATACCGGGAAGGGAATCGAAGAAGAAGCCTTGAGCAAGATTTTCATTCCCTTTTTCACTACCAAAAAGAAAGGTTCGGGCATCGGACTTTCCCTTTCCAAGCAGATCATGCGCCGGCACAAAGGGAATATTCAAGTTCGCTCCACCCTAGGAGAAGGCACGACTTTCAAGCTTATTTTTAATGGATAAAATGAAGTAAACAGTGTCAGAAAACAGTCTTCAGATATTAAATCCTATAAAACATTGATCGAATAGGCTACAATTCTAACCAAGAGAAAAGAAAATCAGGCATAGAAAATGAAAATCTATAAGGCAAAAAAGGGTTCGTTGATCCAGAGCACTATCCTTCTTTTGGCAGGCTTGCCTTTTTTTATTTACCTGACAGACAGCAAGACGATTGAAACAAACCCGATTATTCTCTTACCCCTGATTTCACCGCTTGTATTCATCCTGTGGTTTTATCTGGGTACTAGCTATAAACTGGAAAGCGGTCAGTTGTCTTATAAAAGTGGGTTTATAAAAGGCAAAATTCCCGTTTCAACAATCCGAGAAATACATAAGCACACTACCCTTTGGGCAGGACTTAAACCTGCACTTGCCAGCGGAGGCATTATCATCCAATACGGAAAATTTGATGAAATCTATATTGCCCCAGAAAATAAGGAGGAACTGATAAAGGATCTGGTAAACCTCAATCCCTCGATCAAGATTTTGGAAAAGGACAACTAGTTTTAGCACATTCAGCTTTTAAATCGACTTCCAAGAAGTCAATTTGCCAAATTCTAAAATTTGAATATCCGCAATCTTACCACCAAGTAGATCCTTGGCTCTAAGAGCGCGGATATTCGTCAACTGACCACAGACGACAGTCCACAGCATTTCTAATCGGACTTCAATCCTTATCTTATTTGGTTACTGGTAGAAAAGCGGATAATCAGATCCTAAAAAAAGAGTAATCCATCAATTTCCAGGTTACAAATTCTTTCGCTAGAAAAAAATTGACCAAGGAGCTTAATCCTTTAAATTCGAGATTGAAAAATCCAGCTCGTCTTCACCCCACACCGAGCGTTTCTTCCGACCCATTCCCCCATTTCCCATGCGATTGCTCTTTCTTTCTATCTCGATTTTATTACTTGCTGGTTCTGGGTTTTCCCAAACCTCCTCATCCGCAAAGGGAGGTAACTACACCCAAGAAGCCAAAAAACTGAAAGATCATCCGGCCATCCAATCTGCTTTTGAAGAAATCGAACGACTCAATCCTCAAACCATCGAGGAGTTAATCCTCCTTAATGAAATTCCCGCTCCGCCTTTCGGAGAATCCAAGCGTGGAGAAAAGTACCAAGAATTGCTTCAAGCAGCAGGAGGAGTAACCGTTTGGAAAGACTCCATCGGGAATATTCTCGCACTGAGAAAAGGAACGGAAGGCAAGCGCACCATCGCTCTGGATGGACACCTCGATACGGTTTTCCCGAAGGAAACCGATGTGAGCGTCAAGAGAAGAGGGGATACGCTTTTTGCTCCTGGCATCGGAGACAATACTCGCGGCCTTATGGTGGTACTCACCGTCCTGAGAGCTCTAGAAAAGGCCAAAATCCAAACCAAAGACAATATTTTGTTTGTGGCCTCGGTAGGCGAAGAAGGCAACGGCGACCTGCGCGGAGTCAAGTACCTCGTGGATCGTGGAGATGTGGATCTCCATGGATGGATTTCCATCGACGTTTCCGGAGTGGGGTTGGTTGCCAACCGTGGCACAGGCTCGCTCCGCTACAAAGTAACAGTTTCCGGTCCGGGAGGGCATTCTTGGGGAGACTTTGGCTTGGCCAATCCTCACCATGCCTTGGGTCAGATGATTCATGCCTTTTCAGATGCAGCCAGCCAGTTTACTTCTTCCGCCACATCCAAAACCACTTTTAATGTGGGCAAAATCGGCGGAGGCACGTCAGTAAATTCCATTCCTTTCGAATCCTGGATGGAAGTGGACATGCGATCAGAAGAAGACCATAACCTAAGCAGCATGGATTCGATTTTCAAAAGCTCCATTCAACAAGCCTTGCAGGAGTATAATGACAACCGAAATACAGGCCCAGCCCTGACGCTTCAATTAGACCAAATTGGCTTTAGGCCCTCAGGAATGACACCCGAAGGAAGTTCACTTGTACAGCGATCCAAGGCAGCATTAGACGCCTTTGGCCAACGTCCTCGTTTGGGAATCATGTCTGGAAATGCCAATTGGCTCATGTATCGGAGCATCCCCGCAGTGACAATCGGTTGGGGAGGTCAAAGTGATAAGGCTCACTCCCTCGATGAATGGTGGATGGACGATCACGGCACATTGGCCATCAAACCAGCTCTTTTGACTTTGGTAGCGGAATCAGGAATAAAGGACTAATCAGAAAAAAAAATATCCTTCTATCGAAAAATTCAAGTTTGGGCATTTTTCATCTGACTCTAAAAAATCCTACAACCTTCTTCCCTCTTTCCCCGCTTAAATAGCTTGTAAAAATCACACAACTTAACCTTTACAAGCTATGAACGGAAGTTACAAAGGAGTCATGCTGGGAACCATCGTGTCTTGGATCCTATTTGGAATTATCGGTTTTGGACTTTGGGGCTGTCCGACCTACAACGTCTGGCAACAGGAGATGTCCGGTCGGGCGGAATTTGCCAAGGCTGAACAAAACAGACGCATTCTTATTGAAGAAGCGGCTGCCAACTTGGAGGCAGAAAAACTCAACGCCCAAGCCGAAGTCGAGCGCGCCAAAGGTGCCGCCGAGGCTATTGCAATTGAAAATGGCGCTATCTCTGAAAAGTACATCCAATACCTGTGGGTAAGACAACAGAAAAACCTCTCAGACAAAACGGTCATTTACATCCCGACCGAAGCTAATCTGCCGATTTTGGAATCTACCCGTGGACTTCAGATTCCTCAAGTTCCAAAACCTGAATAGCATCTAACTTTTAACCTTGGGGAGATTTCTTTTATTCTCCTGCTCAAAAAAATAGAATCAAGCGGAGCAAGATGCTCCGCTTTTTTTGTGTGGAATAGAAGGTTGTAAATGAGTAAATCCTTATCTGACTTTTTAAAAAAAATGATTACTCTTACTTCTAAGAGGAAAGCCTGGAAGTCAAACCTTTCCTATGCCAATCACCCAAAACTTCATGAATCTACCTCTAGACTTCAAAAAACACTTCCCTATTCTGCAATGGCTCTCAGGGTATTCCTGGATCTTATTTCGTTATGACCTTTTGGCAGGAATTACGCTAGCCTCTTTTGTCCTACCCGAATCGATGGCCTATGCCCAATTAGCTGGCCTTCCTTCAGAGGCAGGGATCTATTGCTGCATCATTGGAGGGCTTATGTTTGCCTTTTTCACCACTTCCAAACAAATGGCAGTAGGGCCTACCTCCGCGATTTCATTAATGGTCGGCACCACGGTGGGGATACTTTCCGAAGGCAACTTGCAGCAGGCCATCGCCATAGCATCCCTCACTGCATTTGCCATTTTTGCGCTTTGCCTTATAGCCTATTTTTTGAAATTAAGCTCTTTGATGAGCTTTGTAAGCGAAAACATCCTAGTTGGATTCAAAGCCGGGGCAGCATTGACAATCATTTCTACCCAACTTCCAAAGGTCTTTTCGGTGGAAGCAACCGGAAGCAACTTTTTCATCCGAATGTATGAGCTTACGACTGAACTTACTGAAACAAATGCCAGCGTATTAGTTTTCGGCATAATGGTTTTTGCTCTTTTAAGATTGGGCCATCGATTCTTCCCCGGAAAACCCATTTCGTTGTTGGTTGTAATAGTCACTTTACTCCTTTTTGGCCTGTATCCTCTTGCAGAACAAGGCTTTAAAATGGCAGGAGAAATCCCAATGGGATTTCCAGAATTCAAGAGGCCAAGTGTTCGATTTGAAGACATTGACGGGATTTTTGGACTCGCTTTAGGTTGCTTTTTAGTAGGCTATGTGGAGACTGTATCGGTTGCCCGCACTTTTGCCGAAAAACATCGCTACTCGGTCAATCCACAGCAAGAATTACTTTCCTTAGGTATGGCTAATCTCGGCACCAGTCTTACTGGAGCCTATCCGGTAGCAGGAGGCCTATCCCAATCCACTGTCAATGATTCCGCAGGTGCCAAAACACCCATGGCCTTGATCCTTTGCTCGGGTATCCTACTTTCAGTTTTGCTCTTTTTCAGCCAAATGCTTAAAAACCTTCCGGAGGTATTGTTTGCAGTAGTCGTGATTGATGCGGTGATTGGGTTAATCAAAATCAAGGATCTTAAGGAACTCTATTCCCTTCAAAAAGGAGAATTCAACATTGCCTTGGTTGCGATATTGGGGGTTTTGGTTTTTGGAATTTTGAAAGGCGTGTTGATCGCTGCCCTGTTTTCTATTTTGGTTTTGATCGTGAGATCTAAGAATCCACATGTGGCTATTTTAGGTCAAATTCCAGGTACTGAAGTCTTCTCTGATATCGAGCGAAACCCGACTAATACCGAAATCAATGGGCTAAAAATCCTGCGAATCGAATCCAATCTGTTGTACTTCAATGCCGAATTTGTAGCACATCAGATCCTTATACTCTCCAATTCGACAGAGGTTCACACTGTGATTTTGGATCTATCCTCTTGTCCTTTTGTAGACATTTCCGGAGGAAAAACCCTGGTCAAAATCAATGAAGAGCTAAAAGCTCAAAATAAAGAGTTGAAGATCGTAGGAGCTTTGGCTGAGGTAAGAGATATCCTGAGAAAGCTACACCTCGAAGATGAAATCGGAAAAATCAGTCGTCGGGACACGATCAAAGACGCAGTGCTACGGGTGAGGAAATGAAGTTC
This sequence comes from Algoriphagus aquatilis, assembly GCF_042657405.1. NCBI lineage: Bacteria > Pseudomonadati > Bacteroidota > Cytophagia > Cytophagales > Cyclobacteriaceae > Algoriphagus > Algoriphagus aquatilis. Next base: position 51,953 of record NZ_JBHSKS010000009.1, on the reverse strand, counting down.
CTACTTTGAAAAACACCCTACTTTGCCTAAGTTAAATCCGACCCAAAATTCAACCATGAAGCAAGCAATCCCATTCACCCTAATCGTATTTTTTGGCACCATTACCTCACTTTTTGCTCAAAATCCGATTCAGAATATCCTTTTGGATTCAAATCTCAGAGTTCGTGCAATCCAACTTGGAGATCAAAAAATCGACCTAAATCCTCCCACTCCGCTGATCAGCTATTCGGTCGGTGAAGAGCAATTTTCTACCTCCTTCCCTTCTTCGAAACTCACCTTCAGTCTTGAGAAAGTCAACCGCCTAGACGGAGAACTTGAATGGATCCTGAGTTTTACCAATACCTCCGCTGACACAATTCAGCTGCATAATGTGTATCCTTATTCAGCGGAAAAAACCGAAGCCTTGATCACTGGAAAAGGAAAACACTCCCTTTCCCGTACCCATCTATTCCTGCCAAATCGCTCCCCTGTCAATGTGATTGTACCTGACAATGCCTGGGAACTCGGCTATGCAGCCATTTCTATTTCAGAAAAAGATAAGGTCGCTGCCTTAACTCGCAGAGATCGTGAAAGCATCCAAAACGGTACCCGCCGACGCTTCGAAACCGTCCTTTTTCCAGGTGGAAAAGTGAATTATCACCTCTACGCGGTGAGCTACTCAGGAGACTGGCAAGTGGGTTTGACTCGTGTTTTTCAGGAAAAAATGCTCTTTGATCTTGCCGAATTTGACAATTCACTTTTTGAACGAGAGGATCTCCAATGGATTCGGCACAGCTATGTGATGCATCTCATGTATGCCTGGGACAAGTTTTATTACGACCTGGAAAAGGGAGAATACACCCTTCAGGACTTTCTGAACCGGGGGAAAAAGCTCTACGGTGGAGACGAAGTCATCAGCATTTGGCCGACTTGGCCAACCTTGGGACTGGATCAACGCAACCAGTTTGACCTTTTCAAAGACCTACCCGGAGGACTGGAAGCCATGAAGAATCAAGCAAGCTTAAGCAGGGAAAAAGGTACTCGGTTTTTTGTATGCTACAATCCTTGGGACGAAGGCACCAACAGCAAAAACCACTTTGAAGGGTTGTACGATCTGCTTTTGGCGACTGATGCGGATGGAGTAGTTCTAGACACCAAAGCTGAAGCTGGGAGAGAATTTCAGGACGCGGCAGATCGGGTTAAGCCAGGTGTGGTCATGTACAGCGAGGGAATGGCGATTCCCAAAGCTATGCCGACCATCGTCTCTGGAAGAGTTCATAATGCCCTCTACTACCCTCCCATGCTCAACCTGAACAAGCTGATTAAACCGGAATTTGCCATCTTCCGGGTAGCAGAACTATTCAAGGAAAAAATCCGGCGGGAATTTGCCACGGCTTTTTTCAACGGCTACGGGACCGAGCTCAACATCATGGCACCTGGTCAACCGGACTGGGTAGAAGAGCAATATGCTTTCCTAGGCAAAACCAGCCGAATTCTGAGGGAGAACACCTTTAATTTCACTTCCAGAGGATTTACCCCGCTGCTGCCTACACGAGTAGACAGCCTTTGGGTAAATGAATGGAAATCCAACGAAAAGACCCTGTACACCATTTACAGCATCCGGCCTCAGGGATTTAAGGGGTTGCTTTTTAAGGTAGAACCAAAAGAAGAAACCCATTTTGTGGATTTGTGGCATCACAAACTCCTGACTCCGCTGGAGAAAGATGGAAAGTGGTGGATCGAGGCACAGACAGAGGCTTACCCTGAGTATGAACTCGGTACCAACAATGAAGGCGCGGTGGATTGCATCGCTCAATTACCAATCGTACTTAAGGCGAGTTTAGATGGGGATTTTCTGAATATTCAAACTTCGAGAAGCAAGGGACAAATTCGAGTTTGGGCAAGTGCGCCAAGCTATGCCAAGGATGCCTTGGAACTTGAGGCAAAAGTGCAACACGTCCGTATTTCGGAGCACTTTGGGAGATTCGAAGGGGATTTGGTGATTCAGTATTTGGAGGATGGAATTTTGGTGGACGAGACGATCGTAAACTTAAAACCTGGAACGCCAAGAAGGATTTCCAAGGTGGGAAAAACAGCTGCCGCCAATTCCAGCCCAAAAGGAATGATCCGGATTCCAGCAGGTGAGTTTGAGCTGAAAACCACGAATGGAGATGCCTTTATTCCTTATCCCAAGCAGGATGAGGGGAAAATCTTGAGCATTGGATCCTTTTGGATGGACAAACATCCTGTGACCAATGCGCAGTTTGAAGCCTTTTTGAAAGCCAGCAAGTACACTCCTTCTGACACCGCCAATTTCCTAAAGCACTGGAAAAACGGAAAAATTCCATCCGGTCAGGAAAATCATCCCGTCATTTATGTCAGCCTGGAAGATGCCAAAGCCTACGCTCGTTGGGCGGGTAAGCGGCTTCCTACAGAGGCGGAGTGGCAATACGCAGCACAGGCAGGACAAACTGGCAGGGAATGGCCTTGGGAGCAAATCACTCCTGTGATCCGCAGACTAGAACCCGTCACCGAGACCTTGACTTTTGTGCATCTGGAAGGAATAGATTCCACCTTGGTCAATCTTGGAAATGGAAAATTGGACGCTTTCGGCAGCTATCCCAAAGGAGCCAATCCACTTGGAATCGAAGACTTGGTCGGTTCGGTCTGGCAACTCACCCAAGACGAGTATATGTCCGGGAGTCACCGCTACATCATTCTAAAAGGAGGCTCCTATTTCAAGCCATCGGGTAGCTGGTGGTATGTGCAAGGCGGACCAAGAGAACTGACCCACAGGCAGCAACTGCTTCGGGTCGGTCAGGGATTTGAGCGAAATGCGACGGTGGGGTTTCGGTGTGTGAGGGATTAATAATCAAATGCTCAAGTAGACATTTAAATCAAGTTTTAGAAATTAAAAGTCTAAAACTCAAATCATAATTTTTCAAAAAACCATTGAGAAATACAGGATAAATAAACCTAGTAGCCGCAATAGATTTATTTACAGATTATTATATTTTTCAACCTGTTTTTTTTATTTAAAATTACATACCTTTTGAAGTGCTTTTCATCTGATATAAAGTGGATTATCAATAAATGATATGTGCTTTAGATGAAACAGGTGGATTTTGGGTTTTTCAAAATCTTTTTAGTCTCAATTGTTTCAAAAATTTCAAAAAAAAATCAAATGCGTAGCTTCTACTCATTAACTATCGGGCTGTTTTTGGCCTTGGTTTTTACCGCCAACCATTCTTATTCTCAATCTGTAACGCTAGAACAAGGGCAAAATGGTGGAATAGACAGAGATCCAGTAAGCCCGGTTACTTGGGCTACAGGAAATTCCAATTCGGGTAATAGTCATTTTTTAGAAGGGCAATCCATCCCTTACCGAATGACCATTTCCAGATTAAGGCCAGGAACAAATACGGTCGTCATCGAATGGGACACCCGGACTGGCGGTAAAAGTGCTATTGACTACATCACCAGTTTTGATAGAATTTGTGAAACAGTTATCCCAAACCCTGGGACCCCAAGCTACTTCCAGATTCCAGCACCTTCTGGCATTCCCCAACCCTCCGAAAGTTTTAGCAAGCTAAAAGATTCTGAAAAAAGAATGGCCATCTATGGTGGAACAATCTCGTCCATCCAATATTTAGTACAAGAAAGCACTACATTATCAACCGCAATCACTCGAGTCAGCATCACTTTTAATGTAGTAGGTACGAATGGGCCAAATAACACAGTAATCATTGCTTGGGGGGGGCATATTGCAAGTGCACAGGATTGGGGAGAAGGAAATTCAGCTTCTAGTATCAGCGGTTCGCCTTATCATACCCGTGCTGTTTCCATCAATGGAAATTCAGTCGGAAATCAAAACCGTTCTGTTCAAGCTGCATCAGGAATCATCGATCCAAACCCTGATTGCAACATTGCTGGTCCTTCAGATTTATGCTCAGGTACCTCAGCCACATACGCTGTACCGAGCGGAGCATTTTCATATGCTTGGTCAGTCACTGGAGGAGGAGTAATTACATCTGGCCAAGGAACTAATACTATTCAGATTAAATGGACCTCTCCGGGCACTGTTTCGGTTTATGTAGATAACACGGGTGCTTGCCTTCCTACAAAATGCAGCCTTAATGTCAATGTAAGTCCAGTTCCAACCATCACTGTTAAAGATGCTTTTCTGTGCAGTAAGGAGAATGGAGGAACTACCGCAATTGCAAATTTGACTGAATTCGCTTCAGTAGATGTGGGCTCTATAATTTATAAGAAAGGTGGTATTCAAATCACTTCACCTGAATCTTACGAAGTAGCAAACGGTGACATTATTGAAGTAATCTCAGAAGGTAATTGTGGTACACCAAAAACATTTAAAGTAACCGTCAGCCCGCTACCCACACTGAATGTAACCAATGCAATCCTCTGCAGTACAGAAAATGGAGCCAATAAGACAATTGCAAATTTGACTGAATTCGCAAAAGTGAATTTTGGCTTATTGAAATTTAAAAGAGAAGGAGTAGAACTAGCAAACCCAGAAGCCGTCCTAGTTACAAACGGTGATGTGATCGAAGTCGTCCCAACGGGAGAGTGTGGCATTTCTAAAACTTTTACAATAACAGTAAATCCATCCACTCAGATTAATGTAATCGATGCCGTACTCTGTAGCACTGAAAATGGAGGAAAAACAGCCATTGCCAATTTAACAGATTATGTATTTGGCTACAGTCCGCAGTTGATTTTCAAGAGAAATGGCACACCTATAGACACTCCTGAATCTGTTTTGGTCACTAATGGAGACGTCATTGAAGTATCTTCATCAGTAGTATGCAGTGCTCCTCAGGTCTTCAAAATCACAGTCAATGATCGGCAGATTTTCGGAATATGTTCTCAAGGAAAAGTCTACGAACCTATCGGTTCAGAGCTTAGGGCGCTCCATGAAACTTTAAGAAAAGGTCAATCCGTAAAGTCTAATGAAGTATTCTACATTAGCGGGACTGATGTGCTTATAGAAGTCATATATTTCAAGGATCGGTTTTCAGATGTCAAACTCATTCTTGAAAACTTGGGATTCGTAACCCCTACCGAGGAAGAATTAAAGCAAGATCCAAATTCATTAATACTTGCCGGTTTCATCCCCATTCCAAAACTTCTTGACCTCAACAGCAGTGAATACCAAGAGATAATCAATTACGTTCGACCTGCAATCCCAGGCATTCCAAACAAAGGTGCAACTACCACTCAAGGTGATTTGGTCATGAGATCAAATCTGGTAAGAGCTGGATATAAACATAGTGAGGATGATCAGCCTATTGATGGCACGGGAATAAAAATCGGAGTACTATCAGATAGCTATGCCACAAGAACAGACGCAGGCGTCAATTCACTTGCTGCCGATATCTCCAATGGAGATCTACCCAGTGAGCCCTTATATTTTAGAAGAGATTTACCTAGCAGATTTGGAACAGGCACAGATGAAGGACGTGCCATGCTGCAGATCATACATGATATAGCTCCCGGTGCTCAACTTGGATTCAGGACAGGGGTGATCACAGCTGGGGATTTTGCTCAAGGGATAAGAGATTTAGCTACTGCAGGTAGTGATATCATTGTGGACGATATTACCTACATCACCGAACCATTTTTCACAGATGGGAAAGTTGCAAAGGCTGTAAATGAAGTTACTGCACAAGGTGTTTCTTATTTCACAGCAGCAGGAAATTTTGGCACCAAATCTTTTGAGGGGGTATTTAATCCCGTGGTCGATTCTTCTATAGGCCTGCCTTTGAAGTTTGGTGAATGGAATGATGGAGGCAGAGTTCACCAATTTGCCGATGGCAAAACAACTCAAACCATCAACGTCTATCCTGCTAAAGATGGTCCTGCTGTGTATATGATTGCGCTTCAATGGGATGATCCACTTTATTCCATTGATCAAGTAGGAAGTGAATATGATCTTGATATTTATCTCAAAGATTTTGGGGTACCACTTTTTGGATTCAACCGAAACAATGCCAATGGGGACCCATTAGAAATTCTCTCATTTACGGTAACCGAAGAAACTACCGTCGATTTAGTGATTGCAAGAGAATGCGAGAGCTGTGGGGACTTGGATTCAAACAAGGGAATCAAGTTTAAATATGTGGTTTTCCGAGGGGAATTGGATCCTACTAATCAGAATGGAATAAATGCATCTACCGTGGTCGGACATGCCAATTCAGAAGGTGCAATGACTGTAGGTGCAGTGCTTTATGCTAATACAGAAGTGTTTGGCTTTAATTCTTCCCTTGTACCAGCAGGCACACCTCCGTTTACGGTTGCAACTTTCTCTTCAAGAGGGGGAACCTTGACCAATGGAGTTACTCGAGCTAAGCCGGATTTCGTTGGTCCTAATGGTGTAAACACCACTGTTAATCTATTTGCGCCGGAGTTAGAAGGAGATAATTTTCCAAACTTCTTTGGTACATCTGCGGCAGCTCCCCATGTAGCAGCTGTGGCAGCCTTGATTAAACAAGCGCGACTAAAATATTACCCAAATACCAAACCTGAAAACTGGCTAGGTGAGGTAGGTGAAAGCTTACCAGCTGATATACGCAGAGTTTTAACCACAAGTGCAGAAGACATGCACGAAACAGGACCAGATAACAAATCAGGTTCGGGACTTGTACGGGCAGACAAAGCTCTATTACAATTGGCAGCGCCAAAACCAGAAAATCTTGAATTGGTATATGGCGAAAACATCACTCCTGGGGAAATAGAATTTACCTTGATAATAAAAGGCACCAATATTTACGAAGGATCTGAGGTACTTATTAGAGGAGAATCAGTCGGATCCACCTATAAAGTGGATGAAAATGGGGTGGGATATTTAGAATTAACTGTCCCAACTTTTGAGGGCAATCCAGGTATTACGGTTGTTAATACCCCTATTTCTGAAACCAAGATAGACGGTGGGACTGCAGGCCCTGTATTTTTCTTCGATCCTACCAAAAAGACAATTGCTATTCGTGCGGATGATCAATCCAAAAAATATGGACAAGGAATTGATCCATTCACGGCAAGCGTTTATGAACGTTCGAATAATTCTTGGATAAAAAGTGATTTAACCCTGGAAGATGTTGGTATTACCTTGACCGAAGTGGGTGAAAATAATGATCTAGTTCCCCTTACCCTTTCAAGTACAATTACTAGTGAGACTCCGGAGGTGGGAAGCTATGTTATCACTGCATCACATCCTCAAACAAGCATTACATTCTCAGACTTCTTCAATTATGTCGGAGTGTTACAGGAAAATGGAAGCATCCTTTATGACGGCACTAATAATGCCTTGGGCAATTATGGCCCTGGAATCTTAAAAATCGAAGGATTACCTATTACAATCAAACCCGTGGATTTGACTGGAGAATCTTCACTGAAGTATGGTGAATCAATCAGCGAAAAACTCAAGTTTGAAATCATCATCCCTCAAGAATTTATTGAATCAGATGGTAAACTATTGATTGCAGATTTGAATCAACTCAAAAGTGAAATTTTATCAGATTACTTAAATCAACTTGAGCTTGCAAAACTGGAAGGTGACAATACTTTACCATTGGGAATTTTCAACGGAAGAACCATCATCAACAAGGCGACTCTGACAAATATGAGCTTCATGGTAAGTGCAAGGTCAATGATCAATGCCAGAACCATGATTAATGCCCGATCATTGATCAATGGTAGACCAATCATCAATTCAGCATTTGATGTTCCTGCGGCTTCATTCACAGACTTTTTGGAAAATCAGGATAATCAGACACTTCAGGATGTCAGTCTCAATGGTAGGACAATGATCAATGCTAGAACCATGATCAACGCTAGAACCATTGTGAATGGAAGAACTATCATCAATGGAAGAACAATAATCAATGCACGTTCAATCATCAATGGCAGAACGCTCATTAATTCACGCACGATAATCAACAGCACCGAAGGAAGCGTTCAGGAAGAGGAAAAAACCTTGGTTGTATTCGGAGAAAAAGATCTAGAGCAAGCCCAACTAGGCCAAAATGATGAAGTGGGAGATTTCTATGACTTTGGTGAAGAGACAGATACCACTGCAGCTAATCTTCAATTCTTTGCCATAAATATGGTCACTGGAACTGACGTGGGTAATCATTTTATAATACCGGGAACCTATGCTTCCAGAAACTTCAAAATTTCCTATTTGCCAGCAGAACTGACTATTACTTCTGGAGACCTGACTGCATCTACTTTTGCAGATCCAGATGAGATTACATTTGGTGATTCCACACCAGAGTTTACTACTACATTCGAAGGGTTTGGATTGAGCACATCCTTTAAAGATGAAAATAATTCTACTGTACTGTTGGAGGATAATGAGAATACTGTTGTCGCAACAATCTCCTATTCTTTGAAAAAAGATGATACTTCAACTGAGATTAGCGATAGAATACCGGGAGGAACCTATGAAATCGAACCAATTATCTCACTAATTTCTCCTTCAAATTATGTGGTATCATCCGTCAAAAAGGGAAATCTTACGGTAAACAAGGCTACTCCAATAGTAACTCTTTCTGTCCCAAAAAGCCCAATTGAATTTACAGGCGATCCTGTTTCTGCTTCAGCTACCGCATATGGAATAGGAGGACCAGAAGATGTCTTGAATCAAAGCTTGCTAACACTCAAGTACACCGGAACAGGTTCGACAACTTACAGCCCAACTGATATCGCTCCTGTTTGGCCAGGAACTTACCGTGTAATTGCCACCTTTATCGGTGACGAAAACTACAGTGAGGCAAGTTCAGATCCTGCCTTGATTACGATTATAGGATGTGTAAACGAAGCTCCAATTGTTGCAGGATTTGCCACAGCAAAAGGCGGAGGAAACACGAGCAATCCTGCAATAATTTCCAGACCAGCAAATACGGTAGCCGGAGATTTACTGATAGTAGGATTGATGTTTGAAAAAGGTCAATCACCGGCAGTGACTCCTCCTGCCGGTTGGCAATTAATTCGAAGAACTAATCAGCTCAATCAGGTAGCCATAGTTACCTTCTATAAAGTCGCCACAGCCAACGAACCTCCAACTTATGGATTCCGAATCAGTCAGAGTCCAAAATGGACCATGGGTATTACAAGAATAAGCGGAGCTGATGTTGAAAATGAACATGGGCCTATTGTAACAGACAGTGGCGCATCTGGCGCATCTGGTATGATAGCGACTGCACCATCCCTCACAATAGCAGATTGCAAAACTTTGGTTTTGGCATATTTCACTAATAAACAAAATGCAACTTGGACCGCCCCTTCAGGTTATACTGAAGTGTATGATGATCCAAATAACCAACAAGGATTAACTTCAAACATGATGGCCTTCACCATTCAAAATGATCCTGGACAAACTGGTGAGATCAGTGCAAGAGCAAGCGTAGGAGAAAGTTGGGCTGCTCAAGCCATCGCGATTAGACCAAAAGTATCAGTAATAAATCTACGCAACGTCCCGGCAGAAAGTCTTGAAAGAAATCCTTCTGTTTTTGTGGAGGAAGAACTGGGAATGATCAATGCCTATCCAAATCCGGTTAAAGACAAATTTACCATTAGCTTGAATGGTCATTTAGATGAGGCTCCTTCTGCTTCAACTTTAACATTAACCGACGCCATGGGAAGGGATTTGACATGGAGAGGGACATGGAATTCAGCAAACCGTAGAATTGAACTGGATTTTTCAGACTTGAATGCAGGTATCTATTTTATCAGGATCCAAACCAAATCTGGATTAAAGTCAATACGAGTCTTGAAAAATTGATATTGACTTAACATTGAAAAAAAGAATGGGGTTACCTCCATTCTTTTTTTTTATTCAATTCTACAGATCAAGTTTTTTATTAAAAAAAAACGTTTTAAACTCAAGCCATTCACTAATTGAGAAATAATAAGTAAAAATTCAATATCTTCTGCAGCCGCAAATGAGGGAAGGCAACTTATAAAATTGCCACTAACCTTTCATCGGAAAAAAGGTGATGGTTTGTATCCAATCAAATCGTTGAAAAAATTAAATCGGATAAAGTCGTCACTTTAATCTAAAAAGGTTTTTTTGGATAAGGTAAGAAACCATTTTGAATGAATAAAAAACATCATTATCAGAAAGTTATGACTTTTTCAAGAACACTTATTCTCTTTATTGCCTTCTTATATTTTAGTTATTCTGAAGGATTTGCGCAACTATCCAAGAAAGACAGCCTTTTGACTAAGCTTAACAGTCTAGATCAAGACAGTACCAAAGTGACAGCCTATCTGGAGCTAGGTCTAGAATACCTAGGATCAGATCTCAAAACCGCATTAACTTATCTTGACAAAGCCATCAAACTGGGAGAAGAACTTGATTTTAAATCCGGATTGGGGAAGGCCCACAATGCCAAGGGGAGAGCATTTGCCCAACAAGGGCAATTTCAAGATGCAATTTTAAGTTTTCAAGAAGCCTTAAAATTATTCCACGAAACCAACAATAAAACAGGTGAAGCCAATATCCTTAGTAACATGGGATCAATTTATTACATGCTGGGCAATAGCCGAAAAGCTTTAGAGTTACACTTTGAATCGTTGAAATTATCCGAAGAACTAGGGAATAAATTACGAATTGGGACTTCTTTAAATAACATTGGAACAGTGTATCTTAAAAACACAAGCACTATTCAAGAGGCGCTTTCTTTCTTCAAAAAATCATTAATTGTTTTTGAAGAAATTAATGAACAGCAGGGAATGGCCACTGCTTCGATGAATATAGGAGAGGTATATTTCATGGAAGCCAATTACGATTCTGCAATTTATTTTCATGAAAAAGCCTTGAAATTATCAGATGGGACCATAGATGCCACTTTTCCACTGACCCAACTTGGAGAGATAAATGCAGCCATAGGTAACTTCCAAAAAGCATATAATTTTCATCGTAATGCTATCCAACTTTCTGAAAAGTTAGAAGCTAAGTTTGAATTAACTCAAAGCTTGATTGGCTTAGCTAAAACTCAAAAAAAACAAAATGCCTTTGAAAATTCCCTGACCACTCTTGAAAGAGCAAAAGGTCTTGCAATCGAAGTCGATGCAAAAAATGAACTTTTGGATATTTACCAAAATCTATCCGAAATCCAGGCCATTACTGGAAATTTCAAAGCTGCTTATGAAAATGAGATAAACTCAAAAATTGTAAAAGAAGAAATTGCAAAATCTAGCACAGAGCAGATGATTCAACAGCTTCAATTTGAATACGAACTAAATAAAAAAGAGGCTGAAATCGAATTACTTCAAAAGGATACCGAATTGAAAAATGCAGCAGTTTTTAACCAAAGACTGATCATTTTCGCTTCATTTTCAGGTCTGCTGATTTTTATTTTATTGAGTATCTATCTTTTCAGAAATAACATCAATAAACAAAAAGCTAATCAGATACTCCAAGAGCAAAAAGAAGAAATCAACACGCAACGGGAAAAAGTAGAGCAAGCATTAGATCAGTTAAAATCTACGCAGGCTCAACTCATCCAGTCCGAAAAAATGGCGAGTCTAGGCGAACTTACTGCCGGGATTGCTCATGAAATAAAGAACCCTTTGAACTTTGTGAAAAACTTCTCTGAGGTCTCTATTGAATTACTTGATGAGATGAAAGAGGAATTGTCCCAAGGTAACCTTCCCTCAGTAATTGAGATCACGGAAGACATTAAGGTAAATTTGGAAAAAATCAATCAGCATGGAAAAAGAGCAGATTCAATTGTTCAGGGAATGCTGGAGCATAGTAGGTCTAGCGTAGGAGATAAAGTAGAAACAGATATAAATACATTGGTGGACGAGTTTTTAAGATTGTCCTATCATGGAATAATGGCCAAAGACAAGGATTTTAAGGCCAAGTTCACCACTGATTTTGACCCTCAACTACCTAAACTCGAAGTGGTTACCCAGGATATTGGAAGAGTAATTTTAAACTTGATTAACAACGCTTTCTACGCTGTCACTGAACGAGCTAAAAAAGAAAGTAATTCTTATATCCCAACGGTAGAAGTTTCCACTTGTCTGGATAAACTTGAAATCAAATCACCTGAAATAGGGAAAAGCCACACTTCCAATCAAAAAAGTATAAAAATTACGATCAAAGACAACGGAACAGGAATACCAGACTCAATTAAAGAGAAAATATTTCAGCCTTTTTTTACCACCAAACCTACTGGGAAAGGAACTGGTTTGGGTCTTAGTCTAGCCTATGATATTGTAAAGGCTCATGGAGGTTTCATAGATTTGAAATCTGAAGAAAATGTAGGATCAAGCTTTTCAATTGTACTACCATTAGCCTAAAATCATCAAATCCTTATATCAATTTTTAAAAGTCAGCTATTTGAAACCGAACCAACGCTAGACCATCTTTTCTTGAATCTTTCAGGAGATAAAATAAAATCCAATTTCCACGATCAAAGATTTTTACCAACATCACCGTAACCCTATTTAGCAATTAAAACCCTATGCGTTGTATTCTTTTCACTTCCTTGATCTCAATGACAAAAACCTGAATAAATCAAGAAAGATGAGGGCCTTTGAAAGCCTTGATTCTCATCCACCCTTTCCTTTGAATTTTTTAAGCTAAAAATTTCTAAGCCCCCTACCATACCATTGAAAGGCAAGTTTGCAGTGACTTAAATGGTAAAAAAAAACCTTTGATCCCGATATATCGGAATCAAAGGTTCTCATAAGAAGCTTCGACTATGCTCAGCCTGACACAATTACTTATCCTTTGGCTTGTCCCTTTGCATTTCCACCATATCAACAGGTGGTGGATTATGATCTCCTAGCAGGTGCGCTACGAAGTAATCTCCCATTTTCCAGAAGAAGTACTCGGTCATATCGCCATAGCCATGTCTTTGGCCGGGTAGGATCACCAACTCAAAACGCTTTCCAGCTTTAATGAGCGCATTGGCCATTCGGATGGTACCGGCGGGATGCACGTTATTGTCCACGTCACCAGTACTTAACATGAGATGACCTTTTAGATTCTTAGCTAAGTCTGGATTTTTCTCGATCTGGTAAACAAAAGTCGTGTCACCTGTAGGTGAAACTCGCTCTTGCACCCCATGATGCTTCTCAGACCACCAGCGGTTGTAGATATTATTTTCGTGGTTACCGGCAGAGGAAACAGCTACTTTAAATACTTCTGGATAAACAAGCATCGCTGCCGTGGACATGAATCCACCTCCGGAATGTCCATGAATTCCTACTTTGTTGCGATCGATAAACGAATGACGGTCAGCCAACTGGTCTACTGCAGCCTTTTTATCAGCCAAACCGTAATCTCTCAAATCGCCATAGCCATAGTTGTGATACCACTTGGATCGGGCAGGATGTCCTCCACGGTTACCCAAGGTAACGACCACAAATCCAAACTGCGCCAGTCGGTCTGTACGATCCATTCCTCTACCAAAAGACTTATTCACAGCTTCAGTTTGAGGTCCTGGATACACATACTGGATCAATGGGTAGGTTCTGGTAGAGTCAAAATCAAATGGCTTGTACATCACCCCATACAAATCAGTGATGCCGTCGTCTGCCTTAAACTTAAATGGCTCAGGGAATTTGTAGCCTGCTGCAAAAAGCTGGCTCAAGTCTGCCGTCTCCAAATCCATCACTTTTGCCCCGTTGCGGTCATAGAGCACTGAGGCGGGTGTGGTGTTCACTCGGGAGAAATTATTGACAAAGAAAGAGGCATTGTCATTGATGCTGATCTCGTGGTTGAAATCTCCTTTATTGAGTAAAGACACAGCACCTCCGTCCAAACTTACACTGTACAGGTGCTCATAATAAGGATCCTCACCCTTTTCGCGGCCATTGGCAGTGAAGAAAAGTCTGCGTGTTTTGGCATCTACTCGGGCAGCACCTGCGGTGTGATAAGGACCTGAAGTGAGCTGCCGCTTCAGTGAACCGTCTTTTCCATAAAGGTAAAAATGTCCCCAACCATCACGCTCTGACCACCAGATCAGTTCGCTTCCGACAATCTCCAATTTTTCAAAATCGATGTAGGTATTGCTACGTTCCTCGATTACCACTTCTTTTTGGCCAGTTGCGAGGTTCCAACGAACCACATCCACGCGCTTCAGATCTCTCGAGGTAATTGCAAAATAAAACTCCTTCAAATCACCCAACCAAATTGCCGGTCTGAAGTCATCATCTCGGGAATTGGTTGGAAGAGTGGTGGACCATAGGGAAACCGTCTGGTCGGCAAATGTCCAAATCGGTAGGTTTTTTAGCTCTTTGGAATCAAAAGAGAAATGCAACAGGTGAGTCTGTGGTTGTTCTTTTTCTCCCGGCATCGCATACTTGTAGGTCTCCAAGGTAGGGCGCGGGTCACGGGTATTGTGGATTACCCACAGGTCTTTCACTTTTCGCTGATCGGTCCTGGTCAGAATAAATTGCTTGCTGTCTGAGCTCCAAAGGACTGCTGCGCGCTTGCGGTCATTTTTCTTTTTCTCCACCTCTTCATTATCGTCCCCAAAGCTACCTCCACCGTAAGGGAAGTCTTTTTCACCATCTTTGGTGAGTTGGTTCTCCACAATCGTCGAGTCCTTTTCATCCTTTACTGCCTTGAGAAAATTGGCTTTATCCATCCAATAGAGGTTGAAATTTTTGACAAAAACCACTTTGGATGAGTCTGGAGCAATATTCGCCCAAGCCAAGCGCTTAGGGTCTTTTTCGGTTTTAATCTCTGTGAGTTGCTGAGAAGTCAGATTGAAACGAAATGTATGAACCTTCTTTTCAAGTGAATCTTTGGAATTTTTGTTTTTAGCTTTGATCTCGGCCCAATCACTTTTTACGACGTCTGCAGTGCTTTTCACCTTAAACTGGATCGTATTTTCGTCCTCCAAGAGTTTGAGGTCGTCCAACTTCAGGTGCTGTCCATCAAAGGGATCTTTGACTGCCTTGGTGATTTCTGCAGCCAGCTTGTCACGGTCAAACATCGGTGATTTGGTTCGTCGGACAGGATCTACGATGTACCAGTTTTTGCCTTCACTAGTCTCGTATTCATACCAAAATCGGTCAGACTTTTTCATCCAATGCGGGTCAACACTGGTGGAATAAATCATTTTTCGGAGCTTTTCAGGCGAAAAACGAGCTGCGAGCTCGTAATTCCCCTTGTAAATAGGCTCTTGCGCATTTGCCATTCCAAAGGCAAAAGCTAACATTAAAACAAGTAGTACTTTTTTCATTTGAGTTTACATTTCAGCAAGACGAAACTAAAATGAAGGGCTTCATACGCAATTACCGCTTACATAAAACAGCAATTGAAAGTCAGGAAGAAGCACAAAAAATTATATCCTCCAACTCGATTTAGCCACAGAAGGCAGAAACTTGGTTGTCAAAGCACCGATCAGGTAAAGTTGATAATAAAAAAGCATCAGCCCTATCGCACCGGGAATTTCAAGCCCTTTTAATCCTACTTTTTTGCCATTAATCAGAGTAGATTTGAAGACTTTTCGGCATCGGTAAAGATAAATTTTGAAAAATCGAAGCATTGGTTTTCTTACTTCAAACTCCTTTTCAAATAACCTCTTATAATCATCTCTACCCTCTGCCAGACCTCTTTTCAATATATGCTGAATTCCATTGGGTGCTGGATGCGTTGCTCTAGCCCCATTATGAGTCAAGAGTTTTATCCCCTTTTCTTTCAACCTTTGCCAAAGCAGTGTGTCAGCACCCCTAGTGACTCCTTCTTCCATTTTAGGATAAGGATTAGACAGCATGAGTTCCCTAGGTGCCAGGTAATTATTTGAAAAAATCAATGAAACTTCATTGAGCTTAGTGTCTGAAGGAGGGAGTGGGAAAAACCAGGATAGGGCAAAGGCTTTTCCTGTAAGATCGGAATTGTCTATGTAAGAACAACCCGAAATAATGGAATTGGGGTGTTGATTGCTTGCTTCCAAAATAGCTTCAAACCAGCCCTCCTGTGGAATAATATCACTATCAAAAAAGATAATTTTATTGCCATTGGCCAATTCCACCCCTCTGTTTTTAAGTTGAAAGTAATGAGCATCATCTACATTAATCACAGAAAAAGGAACTTTTGGCTCTCCATCGAATTCCTCAATGATCTGTTGAATAAATGACTCAATAAACGACTTGCTTACAAGCTTTTCATTATGTAGAATCAGTAGTTCAAATTCTTCTGAACGTGCCTGTGTTTGGGAAAAAATCTCATTCAAAAGACTTTTTGATCTATCCAATTCTGAAAGAATCGCATTTTCCCATTCTAATAAGATTGTGATATCCATAGTTGTAGCGTGAAACCTTTGCTTGCTTTGGGGTGAGATAGCAAAGAACAAGGTTAAAGTTATAAATTAAACCAAGTGTCCAAAAAACTTTTTAGTGTATAATAGGATTTGTTCATCTTCCAATAATCCATTTTTCATATTCAAATCCAAAAACTCTAAAATCAAAACAAATCCTTAACAACCTAAACATGATGGATTTACATCTCAAAGCTAGCTTTCGACTAAAACCAACACATTGAAAACCAATTACAAAACACTCATTATCTCCGATGTCCACCTGGGCACCAAGGGATCTAAGGCCAAAGAAATCGCACGTTTTCTGAAGCAGTTTCGCTGTGAAAACCTCATATTAAATGGAGACATTATTGATGGTTGGCAACTCAAAAAATCAGGTAGTTGGAAAAGAAAGCACACTCGTTTTTTCAACAGAATCCTCAAACTGATGGAAAACCATCAGACTCAAGTCTACTACCTCCGTGGCAATCACGATGACTTTTTGGATCAAATCCTGCCACTACAAATCGGTCGATTGCAGATTCTGTCAGACATGACTTATGAGTCCCATGGTAGGAAATACTTCGTCACCCATGGCGACATCTTTGACAGCGTCACCACCCATTTTCGTTGGATCGCCTTTTTGGGAGACATTGGGTACACTTTTTTGCTTTGGCTCAACCGAATCGTGAATTACTACCGATTCAAAGCCGGCCTACCCTACTATTCGTTTTCTCAATATGTGAAGGGAAAAGTAAAAAAAGCAGTCTCCTACATCGACGACTACGAATCCGAACTTGCCAAAATGGCTAAAGCAAAAGGCTGTGACGGCATCATCTGTGGGCATATCCACAAGCCGGAAAACCGGATGATTGATGGGATCCACTACCTCAATTCCGGAGATTGGGTGGAATCCATGAGCGCTTTGGCCGAAGACCACGAGGGTAATTGGGAATTGATCCATTATCGCGAGTTAGACTTCAAGAACTTCAAAACAGAAGTCACAGCATCACTAACAACTGATGAAGAAATTTCTTCTATCATCCCCCTTCACCGAGTCGCTTTTGATCTGATCAAGGATGATTCGATCCAACCCAACTCTTTCCGGATTTAAGCCATGAAATTTGTCTTTTTGGTTCAGGGTGAAGGTCGTGGACACATGACACAGGCACTCTCTTTTGCTGAATTGATCCGGTCGCAAGGTCACGAACTTGCAGCGGTAGTAGTGGGAAAAAGCGAACGCAGAGTTATTCCTGACTTTTTCCTCCAAAAAATCGGAGCCGAAGTATTCCCTGTCAGCAGCCCCAACTTTGAATCTGACGGGGCTGAAAAGCGAATTTTACTTGGAAAGACCATCTTCAAAAATTTGGGTAAGCTTCCCAAATTTTGGAATAGCCTTGAGCAAATAAATGAGATCCTAGAAGAAACCCAACCTGACTTTGTGGTGAATTTCTACGAAGCTTTAGGTGGCTGGTACCACCTGTTTTTTCAATCCAAAGCGACTTGGTGGGCCATCGGGCACCAATACTTGGAAGCGCACCCCGAGTTCCACTTTGCCAAGGGTAGACCTTTGGGGAAATTCCTCTTTCGAACCCACACCCGAATCACCGCAATGGGTGCAGAGGAGCGATTGGCACTTTCCTTTCTGCCGAAAGAAAATTACGGAAACCTACAAGTGGTCCCACCCTTATTGAGAAAGGAAGTCAAGCAATTGTCCGGCTCAGAAGAAAATTTTTACCTAGCCTACATGGTCAATTCCGGCTATGCCACAGAAGTACTAGATTTTGCAAACAAACATCCTGAAATCAGCATCAAAGCCTTTTGGGATAAGAAAGAGGCAAGGGAAATAGAGCAACCTTTGCCCAATCTCAGCTTTCACCGCGTCAATGACCAAACTTTCCTTCAAGCCATGGCAGCCTGCAAAGGACTGGTTTGTACCGCGGGATTTGAATCCGTATGCGAGGCGATGTATCTGGGCAAACCGGTCCTCATGATCCCAGTAGCAGGACAATACGAACAAGCCTGCAATGCATTGGATGCGGAAGCTTCGGGTGCGGGAATGGCCTCAGATAGCTTCGACTTTGGGAAATTGAAAAACCTGACTCAATCCAATTTCGAGGCTAGCTTGGAAGTCCGAACATGGAATTTCGCCTGGCCAAGGATCTTGCGTGACCTTATCGAAAAGCACACGATTGAAAAACAGGTCTTTGAAAACAGAGCAAACCCAACCTCACCTGCATTCAGCTAAACCTAGCAGGCCATGTTTTTCCGTTCTTCTTCGGTCAGGTCTTCTATCTTTTTATAGATGACTTTCCCATCTTGGGTTAGTTTGGCAAAAGGAAAGGATGGGCGTTTGACTTGTCTTCTTTCTTCTAGAGAAAGTCTTGCAAAACCAAGTTCCAACAAACGAAAATCCCCTTCCATGCGAATAATTTCTTCTTGAGTAAAGGTGGAAAAAAGCCGATTTGCATTGATTTGGGTTTGATACTTACCGTAAAGCGCTGTGTAAGTTGATAAATTTTGAGAGGAAGGAGAAAAGGCCACACTCTTTTTTGTCTCAGAGGTAGACTGACTATTCTCGGCTTTATCAGCTACCACCTTTGTCGAGAACAGGAATCCAGAAACTAGGATTAAGGAAAATGAAAGCACTATCAACGCCCATTTTTTTCCTTTTGGAGTGGTTTTATTCATCATAGCAAATCGTTTTTTGGTTAATGGAAAATTCAAACTACTGCCAAGTGCAAAGACTTGCTGACCTGAAAGAATGGAAAGCAAAAGCGACTGGTACTCACTGACGGGCAATCGCTGGATGACTTGCTGATCAGCGATAAATTCATGGTTGAGTCGGATGGATTGTATCGCGAGGTACAAACCTGGATGAAACCAAAAAACCACCAATAATGCCTCGATAAACATCACATCCCAGCTGTGTCTCTCGCGCACATGACATTGCTCGTGGAGAAAGACCGCTTCGGAAATCCCATACTTTTCAAAAGCATTCTTTGAGTAAAAAATGTATTTCAAAAATGAAAACGGCGAGACAAGTTCTGGAATCAACACCAAGGTTTCCTGACGGTAGGTCACGTTAAGGTTGCCGTTGACCTGGTTAAAGATCAATCGAAGATTTCGTAGAAATCTGACCAAAAAAACAACCACACCGATCAAATACACCGTCCAACCGATTTCCTTCCAAGGGATTTGGACCTTGTCAGCCCCATGGTTTTCTCCTTCCAAAACCGGCATTTCTACCACCGCTTGAAAAGGCTCAACTGAAGTAATTTCCTCTGAGTAAACATCTTCCAGAACAAGTGAATTAGCCTCTTCTTGCGCTACCTCAATCGTAACCATAGGAATCAAAAATGAACCGATCACCGCAGCAAGCAGGAAAAAGCGATTGAACCGATACAGCACTTCCTGCTGGAGGACAAGACGATGAAACAGCAGCAGGAGAAGGAGGCAAAGGATGGATTTGAGCAAGTATTCCATTAGTTCTTGCGGTTAAGTTGGTCGTCGATCATGGATTTAAGTTCTTGAAGTTGGGCTTCCGTGAAGGAGGTTTGCTGCGCAAAAAAGGAAGCAAACTGGGCAGGAGAATCGTTGAAGAAGTTTTTGATCAAACCCTGAATATGCTTTCCGAAATAGGCCTCTTTGGTCACCAAAGGGAAGTAAGCCCTGGATTTGCCGGTAGATTCATAGCCTACAAACTGCTTATCCTGCATCCGCTTGAGCAAGGTAGAAACTGTCGTAGCAGCAGGCTTGGGTTCGGGATAGGAATCAATCAAGTCCTTCAAATAGGCCTTTTTCAATTCCCACAGGTAGTTCATCAATTCTTCTTCAGCTTTAGGCAACATAATTTTAAGTATCAATATTCTACAAATGTAGAATACAATATTATTTCTACAAGTGTAGAAGAAAAAATAATAGCGAATTTGGAAAAAATCTTGAAAATCGGGCGTGGTAATCTAAACGTCTGACCAAAATTAAAAATCACTCCACCCTTACATATCAATCGGTTTCCTTATTAGAAATGAATAAAATCTTCTCCATCGCAATTGCGGTTTTGCTCAAAATCTGAAATAAACTGCACATTTTTATTCCGTTAGATTTGATCATTTTGCCCTTTAATTGGTTGAAAATGATAATTTCGACCCCTGCCTAAAGGAGAATAGTACATGTCAGCTGAATATATACGATTACAAGAAGATAAGGAGCGCAAAAAGCATTGGAAGAAGTGGGGCCCCTACCTCACCGACAGGCAATGGGGTACCGTTCGCGAAGACTATAGCCCTGATGGTGCTGCTTGGGAAAATGTAACCCATGATGATGCAAGAAGTAAAGCCTATCGCTGGGGTGAAGAAGGGATCGGTGGCATCTGCGATCATCGCCAAATCCTTTGCATGGCTTGGGCATTTTGGAATGGAAAAGATCCATTTATCAAGGAACGGTTTTTTGGTCTGACCGGAAATCAGGGTAATCATGGAGAGGACGTTAAAGAGATCTATTTTTACCTAGATTCCACGCCTACTCACAGCTACATGAAGATGCTCTATAAGTATCCTCAGAGCGAATTCCCCTATCAAAAACTCATCGATGAAAATAAAAAAGCCGGAAAACTCCAGACCGAGTACGAACTGATTGACACGGGAATTTTTGATGAAGATCGGTATTTTGACATTTTTCTGGAATATGCCAAAAACGATGTAGAAGATATTGTCGCTACGGCTACTATCCACAACCGAGGGCCTGAAGAAGCTAAAATCTGGGTCATGCCAACGGTTTGGTTTCGTAAATTTTGGTTTACCGGGCACGAGCCTTTCATGCCCAAAATCACCAAACTCAACGAGCATTCCTTTAAAGCCTTTAATCCCAAGTCAGGCAATTATATTTTTAATTTCTGCGAGAGTTCCAAACTCGTCTTTTGTGATAACGAGACCAACAGAGAGCGCCTCTATGGAATCCCAAATGAGCGAAAGTACACCAAAGACGGAATCAATGACTATGTCGTCCATGGCGATGCTTCTAAGCTAAACCCTGCAAACGTAGGCACCAAAGCCGCTGCACTTTATGAATTGACCATCCCAGCTGGAGGACAAGTCCAAGTAAAAATGAGGATGCAGCACCAGATAGAGGAGCAGCCACTCAAGTCTTGTCAGGAAAGTGTGACACTGAGAAAAAAAGAAGCGGACGAGTTTTACAACAGCCTTCAGGAAAACATCACCGATCCAGAGCACAAATCCATTCAGCGACAAGCTTATGCTGGCTTGATGTGGTCCAAGCAGTTTTACTACTACGATGTCAATCGCTGGCTGGAAGGAGATGCAGGAAGGTACCAACCTCCTCAGCAGCGAAAAAAGGGACGAAACCACACCTGGACCCACCTCCAAAACTTTGATATCATCTCCATGCCCGACAAGTGGGAATACCCATGGTACGCGGCGTGGGATCTTGCCTTTCACTGTATCCCAATCGCAAGAATAGATCCTGAGTTTGCCAAAAACCAGCTTTTACTCCTGCTGAATGAGTGGTACATGCATCCCAATGGACAGATTCCGGCTTATGAGTGGAATTTCTCTGATGTCAATCCGCCCGTCCATGCTTGGGCGGTGCAGCGTGTGTATCAGATAGACAAAAAACGCAACGGTGGGGTTGGCGACAGGGAGTTTCTGGAGCGTGCGATGCACAAACTGATGCTCAACTTCACCTGGTGGGTCAATCGCAAAGACAATGAAGGCAACAACATTTTCGAAGGTGGTTTCTTGGGATTGGATAATATTTCCCTTTTTGACCGAAACCACGCCCAATACTACCAAGGGAAATTAGAGCAGGCAGACGGCACTTCCTGGATGGCGATGTTTTCGCTCAATATGCTGCGCATTGCCTTGGACTTGTGTGAGTTCAATACGGTCTATCAATTTAGCGCGACCAAGTTTTTGGAGCACTTCCTCTACATCGCCGGTGCGATGAACAACATCTCCTCTGAGCACATTTCACTTTGGGACGACGAGGATAATTTCTTCTATGATATTTTCCACTATCAGGGAAAAGAACCTAAAAAACTGAAAGTAAGGTCAATCGTAGGTTTGATCCCATTATTTGCTGTTGAGCCGATTCGGGAAGACTTGTTTGATAAGCTAACCGAATTCAAAAAGCGCTTGGACTTTTTCCTACGGGAAAAACCAAAACTCGCCGCACTGGTATCAAGCTGGATTCAACCTGGCTACGACAAGCGTCGCTTATTTTCTCTTCTTCGGGGACACCGGATGAAAAGCGTACTTCATCGCATGCTGAGTTCGGATGAATTTCTGAGTGAATTTGGTATCCGCTCGCTTTCCAAATACCATGAAAAGCATCCTTATGCGATGAAGATCAATGGAGATACCCTTTCCATCAAATACACTCCGGGAGAATCTGACACCCGAATGTTTGGAGGTAACTCCAACTGGAGAGGTCCGATTTGGTTTCCAATCAACTTCCTGATCATTGAGTCCCTGAAAAAGTTTGACTACTACTACGGAGGAGATTTTTCCATCGAGTATCCTACTGGCTCGGGGAATTTCCTTACGATGGATATCATTGCCAAAGAGCTTTCCCTTCGCTGCATGAAGATCTTTATGCGCAATGAAAACGGCGATCGCCCTGTCTATGGAAATCAGCGCAAATTCCAAGAAGATCCTCATTTCAAGGATTACATCCTTTTTTATGAGTATTTCCATGGGGACACGGGCAAAGGTCTTGGTGCTTCGCATCAGACAGGCTGGACGGCCCTCGTAGCCGAAATGATTCACAAGTATTACAAACCTTCCTACGGCCACAAGGATGTCACTTCTCCCCTATTTAGAAGCTAATCGAATTGAGGCAGGTTGCGATGAAGTAGGTAGAGGCTGCTTGGCAGGCCCTGTAGTGGCGGCTTCTGTGATTTTACCACCGGATTATCACAATCCTTGGATCAATGATTCCAAAAAGCTGAGTAAAAACAACCGAGAGGAACTCATTTCCGAGATCAAAGAACGATCCCTTGCTTGGGCAATTGCAGAAGCCAGTGTAGATGAAATCGATCTAATCAATATTCTTCATGCCTCTTTCTTGGCCATGAAACGAGCCGTCTTACAATTAAATCAAGTTCCTGATCATCTATTGATTGATGGAAATAGATGGAAATCCGACCTGACTATTCCATTTACCTGTGTGATCAAAGGAGACGGAAAATTCACTTCCATCGCAGCAGCTTCCATCCTAGCCAAAGTGTATCGGGATGATTTGATGGAGAAATTGGCAATCGAATTTCCCCACTATGCCTGGGAACGAAATGCCGGCTATCCCACCAAAGCCCACAGAGAGGGAATCGAAAAACATGGAAGCACCATTTGGCACCGAAAAAGCTTTCAACTGCTTCCCAGTCAATTGGGACTCGATCTATAAGCATTAAACCCGCAATATGCATTAGACTTCCTATTCCGAGCCCAATATGCTTCAAAATCAATCGCTTTTCTGCATTTAACTCATTCACCAGAGCGGTGCTATGACTCATTCGTTAAATGCTTGATTTTCTTGCATTTTGAGCTCTCACTACGGATCCTAATGCATAATGCGGGTTAAAAAAGCCTCCAAAGAATCTCCGGAGGCTTTCGGTTTATTTTAAGGGCGAATTATTTCTTAATGCGTTCGAAGATGAGTTTTCCCGTATTGGCATTTTTGCTGATAGGCTGAAGGACGAGTTTGTCAGGAGTAAACTCCACAATCTGTGCGAGTCGGTCACCTTTTTCGTCGTGAATCAATAGTAGATTTCCTTCACTCAGCTCTACTTTAGCTTCTTTTCGAACAATGGTTTGGTCCTGGAGTTCGATGTATTTCAGCTTTCCTCCTTCCAGAAATTCATACACGGTGTTTTCCAGTCTGAATTTGATTCTGGCGTCCATGCTTGCACGTTGGGCAGGAGTAGCATTTTGGTATTGAGGCGAATAGACAATTTTTTCCATCCCGTCAAAATGAACCAACTGCCAAGATCCGATCAATTCTTTGTAATCAATCATTACGGAGGTCATCCAAATAGACCACATCATCCCACAGGCAGCGAGAAAAACAGAAATTTTCATGTCGCTCACTGGGCAATTATTTTGCCAAAGTAAAAGAGGCTGGAAAATGAATTTCCAGCCTCTTGTTAAGGAAGTAAATTAATCTTTCAATCAACTCATCTCTTTCAATTCTCCCACCACCTTGGTGATGGTCTGTTTGGCATCGCCAAAAAGCATGAGACAGTTAGGATAGCCAAAGAGCTCATTTTCAATCCCTGCATAACCTTTGCCCATACTACGCTTAGAGACGATAACTGTTCGGGCTTTGTCTGCATTCAAGATCGGCATTCCATAGATTGGGCTGGCAGGATTAGTTCGTGCAGCGGGGTTGACTACGTCATTGGCACCGACCACAAAGACAATATCCGTATTCGGAAAATCGTCATTGATCGCTTCCATCTCGATCAGTTTGTCATAGCTGATATTTGCTTCTGCCAAAAGCACGTTCATATGTCCCGGCATACGTCCTGCCACCGGATGGATTGCAAATCGGAAATCAATATTTCGTTTTTCGCATTGCTCCATCAGTTCGCGGATGACGTGCTGCGCTTGGGCAACTGCCATCCCGTAACCAGGAACCACAAGTACGGAAGAAGCTGAATCAAACAGCATCGCTGCTTCCTCCACTCCTACTTCTTTGATCACGATCTGCGGTCCGTCTGCAGCAGGCCCTGCGACTGTTTGGCCAAATCCACCCAACAGTACATTGGTCAAGGATCGATTCATGGCCTTACACATGATCTGAGTCAAGATGATACCTGATGCACCCACCAAGGATCCAGCTACGATCAACACGTTATTATTAAGGATAAAACCAGTAGCACAAGCAGCCATCCCCGAATAGGAATTGAGCAGTGAAATCACCACCGGCATATCCGCTCCTCCAATGGGGATTACAATCAAGATCCCTACCAGCAGGGCCACAATAACAAGGAGGGTGATATACATGGGATCCACTTGATTGAGATGCGTGAAAACTGCGATCACCACAAATGAGATGAGCAAAATCAAGTTGAGGGCATGCTGCCCTTTGAAAGTGATGGGCTGACCGGACATTTTCCCATTTAGCTTGAGCCATGCTACTACCGAACCTGTAAAGGTCACCCCACCAATTAGTACCGATGCGATGATACTGACTGAGTTGACCATTTCGATTTCCACAGCCTGTACTTGGGTTTTGAGAAAATGATCTGAAATGGCCACACCGAGTGAAGCCAATCCACCAAAGCCGTTAAATAAGGCTACCATTTCCGGGATTTGGGTCATTTCTACCTTTTTGGCATAATAAAGCCCGATCGCTCCACCGAGGAGCATGGCAGCCAGCATCTCCGGAAAAGTAGCCAAATTCAGATTGACCAGAGTGGCTGCTATTGCCAAGAGCATACCGACAGCCGAGATGACGTTCCCTTTTCGGGCATCTTTCGTTTTGCCAAGAAGTTTGATTCCGATAATGAACAGAACCGAAGAAATCAGATAGGCGATTTGGACGAGATTGCTCATTTTTTCTTAAACATTTTTAGCATACGATCTGTGACAGCATATCCTCCGACCACATTGATGGTGGCAAGGACAAGGGCAAGCAATCCCATCCACTTGCTCAGGGTTGTAAATCCCAATTCCGAAGTGGCAATCAAGGCACCGACAATCGTTATGCCTGAGATGGCGTTGGAACCCGACATCAATGGGGTGTGAAGTGTAGGCGGTACTTTGGTGATCAATTCAAATCCCAAGTAGCTCGCCAATACCAACACATAAATCAAAATAATCAGTGCTGAAGCATCCATAGGTTTATTTCAGGGTCTAAGCTTGGAGAATACTTTTGGTAAATGGATGGACAAGCTGTCCTTCGTGGGTAATGACAACACCCTTGGTGATTTCCTCTTCCATGTCAAGGTTGAGCCCAAGAGGATTAGCCAGATGAAGTAAAAGCGTAGTGATATTGGTCGCATAGAGGTTGCTGGCATTGACTGGCAGCAACGATGGCAAATTCGACTCTCCAACCAGAGTCACGCCATGCTTGACTACGGTTTTATTCTTTTCCGAAAGGGCGCAGTTGCCACCCGACTCCACCGCCATATCGACGATGACCGAGCCTGTTTTCATGCTTTTGACCATTTCTTCGGTAACCAGAATTGGAGATTTTTTCCCCATCACCAAAGCCGTAGTAATGACCAAGTCGGCATCTTTGATTTTGTCACGGATGAGTTGCTGCTGCTTTTCAAGGTATTCGGCAGATACTTCCTTAGCGTATCCGCCTTCTACTTTAACACCTTCCGCACCTTCTACTGTTAGGAATCGCCCACCGAGTGATTCGACTTGTTCCTTGGTTTCAGGTCTCACATCGGTACATTCCACGATCGCACCGAGCCTTTTGGCAGTAGC
The DNA here is from genome assembly GCF_042657405.1 of Algoriphagus aquatilis. NCBI lineage: Bacteria > Pseudomonadati > Bacteroidota > Cytophagia > Cytophagales > Cyclobacteriaceae > Algoriphagus > Algoriphagus aquatilis. Next base: position 25,234 of record NZ_JBHSKS010000009.1, on the reverse strand, counting down.
AATGGCCTGAAGCCCGGCTACTCCTGCTCCGAAAATCAAGACTTTGGCAGGGGTGATCGTACCGGAAGCTGTCATCATCAGGGGGAAAATTTTCCCAAGGTGATTTGCTCCCAAAAGCACGGCTTTGTATCCGGCCAAGTTGGCTTGGGAAGAAAGTGCATCCATCTTTTGAGCACGGGAAATGCGTGGTACAGCATCCATCGAAATGGACGTGATCGATTTGGCATTCAGTGCTTCGATGATTTGAGGATGCTGATAGGCATACATAAAGGAGATGCATGCCGATTTGTCTTTCATTTGGGCGATTTCTTCGGGAGTAAACAGGTTTACTTTGAGAAGCAAGTCTGCTTGGAATACTTCTGAAGGAGATCCCACTTTGGCTCCTGCATCCAGGTAATCCTGGTCAGAGAAATAAGAGGACTGACCTGCGCCTGACTCGATGATGACCTCAAATTCTTTCTTTTTCAATAGTTTGACTGCATCGGGGCTCAATGCCACACGATGCTCAAATTCCTTGGTTTCTTTGATGACTCCAATTAGCATTTTTTATGTTTTACAGGGCTATTGCAAAATTTATTTAGGGTAATCAAGATAAAGCTAAAGAATGCTTGGCAAAAGAGAAAAGGGATCAAATTGACTTTTGAAGGATCTTTGAGAAATTATTGCCTCAATAAAGCCCAATTTCATCGCTAGGCTTTACCGTAATCGATTTCTAACAGCAACTCACTTTCATTAAACTTTTTTCAAAAAAATTACGGAATCCTTACCGATCCGTCTGCCACTGTCGGTTTTTATTGATTAAAATTTTCACCCTACTAAACCACTTATCCAATTTTTTTGAAAAACTTACTGTTTGATATCCACAAGGAATTAGAATTCGCTATTTTAAAAATCGATTTAAGGAAAACTCTATTTTCTTGGATTAATCGTCACTCTTCCATTCATTCCAAACAAGTCAAAAAACCCTAATCCATAAATTCTAATTGACATAAACCCCATGAAGAAAAATGAATCTCCCTCCTCGGGTCAATCCCGGAGAGACTTTATCAAAAATGCGGCGATCGCTTCGTCGTTTTTTATTGTCCCACGCCACGTGTTGGGTGGGTCAGGCTACACCGCCCCTTCTGACCAACTCAACCTTGCTGCGATTGGAGCGGGTGGAAAAGGTAGAAGTGACATCTTGAATGCCTCCGTCAACGGACGAGAGCGAGTGGTGGCACTTTGCGATGTGGACTTTTCGGGTTCTGCCAAAGACTCGGTGAAAAGCTTTCCAAATGCTAAGCTGTACGCTGACTACCGGAAAATGCTCGAGGAGCAAAAAGACATCGATGCGGTGACTATCTCCACACCTGACCACGTGCATGGCCCTGCTGCCAAATTTTGCATGGAGCGAGGCAAGCACGTATACGTGCAAAAGCCCATGACACACAACATCCGTGAAGCCAGAATGCTCACTCAAATGGCACGCGACCAAAAAGTCGTGACTCAAATGGGTAATCAAGGTGCATCCAACCCACTGATGGACATGATCCGAGGTTGGATGGATTCCAATAAAATCGGTAAAGTCTCCAAAGTACAAATCTGGACCAACCGTCCGGTATGGCCTCAGGGTGGTCCTTTCCCTAAAGCAGATGCAGGCAAAAAACCAAGCGAACTCGAATGGGACCTTTGGCTGGGACCGGCACCTGAGATCCCTTTTACTCCAAACCTCCATCCATTCAACTGGAGAGGCTGGTGGGATTATGGAACAGGCGCACTTGGTGATGTGGGATGTCACTTGATGGATATTCCGTTCCGTATGCTTGGACTGAACTATCCAACCGATGCAGAATGCTCTGTGGGATCGGTATTCTCTCAGATGTGGACCGCAGATTACAATCCGGAAGGCTGCCCCGCTTCCTCATTCATCACACTTCACTATGGCCCAACTGCCAAAAACCCGGTTCCTTTGGAAATGACCTGGATGGATGGCGGTATCCGACCTTCACATCCTGATATCATCCCTGCAGATCACGATCTAGGTGGCGCCAATTCAGCAAATGGCGTCATGATGATTGGTGAAAAAGGAATCATCACCCACAACATCAACGACAGCTCGCCACTGATGCCAAAGCTTTACCTATATGACGGCACACAGGAATTTGGTCCGGATCGTATCGAAGGTACCGAGCCTGAGTACGGACATCAGCGCAAGTGGGTGGATGCCTGCAAGGCAGGATTTGGCTCGGCTGAACACAAGTCCTTGACTTCATCATTCGATTACGCCGGACCGATGACTGAGACGGTATTGATGGGTAACTTGGCTATCCGAAGCTACATGCTGAAGCGTCAAAATGCACAGGGTAGAGATGAATTCTTCGGTCGTCGCAAGCTCCTTTGGGATGGTGAAAACATGCGCATCACCAACTTGGAAGAAGCCAATCAGTTTGTGGGCAGAACCTATAGAAAAGGATTCGAAGTATAATTCAGTAGGCGGTGGTCAGTTCCGATAGCTATCGGAATCAGTGATCAGTCGCAGCAAACAGAAAAAGATCAAAAATGAAGAAACCGTGGGTGGAAACGCTCACGGTTTTTTTATAAAAATCACACCTGTAATTCAGGTAAAACCCACAAAAACCAATTCATCCAGACTTTGATTTTATCTTCATTTAGAAAAATTATAACATAAAAAAGTGGATTTTGACTCTATATTTTTACAGTTAGTATCATGTTTACATAAATTTTTATTCTTTTTTCTATTATTTTTTGAAATAAAAAATGGTTAAAAGTAATAAATTGTAAAATTTTATTCCAGATAATTGCCAACACATCAACTTTTTACCACCAGCTGTTTTTATGAAAATAACACGACTAGTACCATTTATGATAATGCTGCTACTTTGGTTGGGAGCATCTATTCAGACCTTTTCTCAGGGACAATCGGATGCCAATCGAGTAAACGTTTGGGAACTGATGCAGCGACGAGATCTGAGACTTCAGGAGATCGATGCAATCGCCAAGCGATACTTTGATGCAGTAGGAAGAGAGCGAGGTACAGGCTATAAGCAATACGAGCGATGGAAATATGAACAGCAGTTTCATCTTGATCAAAACGGTTACATTCTGCCAGAAGGATTTGATCAGCAGCAATACGAACTAACAGCCCCTCAAGCACAGGCAACAACGACCGGATGGACCGAAGTTGGCCCCACTTATTGGAACAGAACTTCGAGCTGGAATCCGGGTGTGGGCAGGATTACTTCAATAGCTGTTTCACCTTCCAATCCGAGTTTCATATATATCTGTACACCAGGAGGAGGAATGTGGAAAAGCACTCAAGGGGGCAATCAATGGATTCCTCTGGCAGACTATGACAACAGCATGATGAACATGTTTGCCGTGGCTGTACATCCGACAAACCCAAATCTGGTCTATGCAGGAAAAAGTAATGGGCAGGTAGTCAGGAGCTCAGATGGTGGCAACACTTGGACTGCCGCAAGCACAGGGGTAGGAACGATTTGGAAGATTACTTTCCATCCCGCTGACCCGTCTATCATGTTTGCGGTGGGCACTTCAGGAATCAGCAAATCCATCAATGGCGGAACCTCCTTCACGCTCAAATCCAATGTCATGACTGAAGACATTGAATTTTTACCTGCTAATCCTAATATTCTCATTGCTTCTGACAATGTAATACAGCGGTCAACTGACGGAGGAGAAACTTGGGCTACTTTAGGAAGCAACCAAGGCGTGAATTTTTCAGCCCGAACCCTAGTCTCTGTATCACCGGCGTCACCATCTCGGGTTTATGCAGTTCAGGCAAGCGGAAGTTTGTTTGGAAGGTTGCTTCGATCTGATGATGGAGGAGCCAGTTTTTATGTCACAGTCACTGGAGATCCCTCATTGGGCACCAACTATTTTGGCTATGAGACCACCGGAAGAGGAACCACAGGGCAAGCAGGCTATGACATGGCCATGACAGTCAACCCTAATAATGCTAACGAAATACACATTGCAGGAATCATCTGTTGGAAATCCACCAACGGGGGCACGTCCTTTGTCCCCACCACGGCTTGGTCATTGCCAAATTCAATTGGGTATAACCATGCCGATGTCCATGTCTTGGAATGGGTAGGAAATGCCATCTACTCCGGATCGGATGGCGGAATCTATAAAAGCACTGACTTTGCAGACAATTGGACAGACCTTACGAGTGGGCTAGGGATTCGTCAGTTTTACAGGATCTCCAATTCAAAAACCAACCCGGCACTCGTCATGGGAGGAGCTCAGGACAATGGGACCAGTATATATAAATCCACCGGTTGGATCGATTGGCTTGGGGCTGATGGTATGGATTGCATAGTAAGTCCTTTGGATGCCAATTTGATTTGGGGCACCAGCCAAAACGGAAGCTTGTATAGAACCAGTAATGGTGGTTCTTCTTACAGCAGTATCTCAGAACCTGCCACCGGAAACTGGGTAACGCCTGTAGCCATTGAAAATAATTCAAATACCATCTATGCAGGTTGGAATGGAGTCTACCGATCCACCGATCTTGGGGTCACTTGGACTAAAATCTCGGGAACAACAATTACCAGCAATCTGAACACCTTAGCAGTTTCCCCTTCCAACCCTCAATACATCTATGCTTCCGTGGGATCCACACTTTATGTCACCAAAAACGGAGGCAGTTCCTGGCTTACTTTTCCAATAGCAGGCACGATTTCTCAAGTTAGCATTCACCCTACTAATCCTGAAAAAATCTGGATTGCAAGTTCAACCACCGCCAGTAGATTACTTTATTCGGAGAATGCAGGAGAGACGATGACCAACCTCTCGACAGGACTGCCCAATTTGGCTGCGCGAAGTGTCGCCGTAGAAAATTCGAGTTCCGATGGCATCTATGTCGCAATGAACCTTGGCGTATATTATAAAAACAATCAGATGACCTCCTGGGTCAACCTCTCTGAAAACCTCCCTTTAGTTGCTATAAATGAGGTTGAAATCGTTCCGAATGCGGATAAAATACGAATTGGAACCTATGGTAGAGGAATTTGGGAAAGATCAACCTATGTCTCTTGTCCTAGTCCAACTCAACTTAGCACCACTCAGGTAGGACCTACGTCAGCTACGCTGAATTGGGATGCTGTCACAGGGGCTCTTGGATACCGCGTGGAATTCAAGCTAAGCATCGCTTCAACCTGGACCTTAGCAATTGCATCAACAACTTCAACTTCTTACACACTGACTGGACTAAACCAACAAAGCACCTATCAGTGGAGGGTAAGCACAATATGCTCCGCAGGAAGTAGTGGCAACACCGAAAGCCAATTTACGACCGGTACCTCTTGCCCTGCACCACTTGGTTTACAGACAGGATCGGTCACAAAAAATTCTGCGATGCTCAGCTGGACCGCTGTCACTCCAGCCACTTCCTATGAAGTAGAATACCGTACCACAGGATCTACCACTTGGTTGAACTGGGCCATGGGTGTCACCCAAACAGAGACGGAGCTGACCGGACTTGAAGAAGGTACTAGCTATGAATGGAGGGTAAGGGCTGCCTGTTCGACTGAATTTGGCATCTATTCTCAAGCCCAGTTTACTACAGCCATCACTTGTCTGGCGCCAAGCAATTTGGAAACTACAGGAATCACTTCTTCTTCCGCTCAATTGAACTGGACAGGAGTCACTGGCGCCACTGGGTATGATCTTGAATTCAGAACTTTAGGCAATAGCTCTTGGATTTCTTTGGGCACCAACATCAGCGGAAACAGTTTTGGCCTCACAGGACTAAGTAGCGAAACTACCTTTGAATGGCGAGTGAGAACAAATTGCGGACCCCTCAGTGGCGCAAGTGATTTCATTCAATCCTCTTTCACTACCCTAGTCCAAGTTTGCCCTGATCCGTATGAATCCAACGAAACTCGTGCCACTGCAAAACTAATTGGCACTACTCCGATCAATGCTAGAATAGCAAGCCCTACAGATCAGGACTGGTTTGAAGTAAGGATTGGAAGTGGAAAATCCACCAACGTCCGCGTGAGCTTGAGCAATCTCCCAAGCAACACCTACCTCCATCTCTACAATGCCAGCGGAACCTTATTGGCCTCCTCCGAACAAAGTGGAGCTACAGGGCAGATTGTGATCTTTAACTCAAGTGCTACAAGGGTTTCCTACTACGTCCAAGTAATAGGTGATGGAGCCAGTTTCTCAAACAGCTGCTACACTTTACTTGCAGAGACAAATACACAGGCGTATTCTAATCCTCTGGCATGTAATCCTCCATCGGGACTGAATGCAACAAATGTTGACCTAAGTGCTGCAACAGTCAATTGGTCTGCTGTGATTGGAGGTCTAAGCTACCTGGTTGAATATAAGTTAGGCACTTCCGCAACTTGGATTGTGGCTGCTACCCAGGTTCAAAGCACCTCCATTTCATTGACAGGTTTGTTGGAGGGCCAGGTGTATGACTGGAGAGTCCGCACTAATTGCTCTGCATCGTCAAGTTCCTATGCACAAAGCACCTTTACTACGGCGAGCAGTACATGCGTGGACATTTACGAAAACAACAATACCCGTGCTGAAGCAAAGACCATAGCTACGGGAACAGGAATCAATGCCACCATCTCCCATTCCGGAGATGAAGATTGGTTTGCATTTACTTCCGGAAAAGGAAAGTCAGCCAACTTGAGAATCACACTGGATGGCCTCCCTGTGAATCTAGACTTGTATTTCTACAACTCAACCGGTCAATTGATCGGCACCTCTACCAATGGAGGTACCAATCCAGAGCAAATTGTATTCAATAATGCAGCAACAAACACCACTTATTTTGTCCGAGTGATCAGTGCTGCGGGAGAAAATTCAAGCAGCTGCTACCGACTGCTGGTAGAGAATAACACCAAAGCCTACCCGGTAGCCTTCCGAGAACTTTCGGACGAGATTTTTGAGCAAACCGAAAAAACAAATCCTATGGTGATGGTGGAAAATGAAGCGGTAAGGCTTTATCCAAATCCGACAAAAGATAAAATCCACCTCGAATTCTACTCTCCTATTGCATATACTGCCATTGTCGAGTTGCTAGATCCATCCGGCAAAGTGGTGCGTGTGGTCAACCCAGACGTAATCAAGGGTAAAAACCTTATAATTATGGAGTTAAGCAGAGAAAAACCAGGAATGTATCTCCTGCGGATGCAATCCAATCGAACACTCCTGAATCGAAAAATCATCATACAATAGAAATGAAAAAGCGGGTGAAAATCACTCGCTTTTTTTTCTTTATCATCTAACACTACTTCAATTTCACAAAATCAACCTCAGGCTTTTTTCCGTTCGCAGGCCGCTGATGCATACTTTGAAGATCTGTGGACTGATTAAAAAATCCTCCATTCTTCAAGTAAAACTTACCTGCATCACTTCCACCCGCAAAGTCCTTGCGGTAGCCTCTTCGGGCTATGTCATCACCGGTAAACTTGGCCTCGGTAAGCTCCACCCAATTTCCTTGGGCATCAGCCATCCACTGATTGTCATAAATTACACGGCGGGCGATTCGGCCTGATTCGGGGATGAAATTTTCCAGAAAAGAATGAGGCCTTTTATACCAAGTATCCGTTTTGGGCCTGAGAAAACTCGCAATCAGCATCCATTCCCCGACTTCAGGAGCAAAGAAATAGGCTGTATAAATTGTATTGCCTTTCCCGTCAGGCTCCACAGAATTCAAAAAGCGATAGGTGGTTCCGGATTTCCAAGAATACTTGAGGTAACTCTGTCCTCCCGAACCTTCATTTCCAAACTCGCCGGTGTAGACTCCCTCGCCTTTTTTAAGCAGTTTGATTTTTTGATCCTCTGGGATGGCATTGGGATTATCGGTGGCAAAAGGGCTCCAAACAGAAAAGAGAATCCTACGCTCCGTAGGCGAATTCACCTGTATTCCAAAGTAACCCTCCGCAAATCCATTCGCCATGAAGTAGGAACCGATGGGATCTTCCCCTTCAGGAATGGTCATTTCGTTGTAAAACCATTTGAAATTTGCGTTTGTGGGAGCCGTGTAACTCAGGTGAACCGATGGGCCCCGTCTGCCCCAATAGAAGCGACCATCGATATTATCCTTGACAAAGTCCAACTCAAGTTCTCCTTCAAACCCAACACGCAGTGCCTTGATCTTGGCAAAATCGCTTCCGGACTTTTGCATTCCACGAAACTTCACCTCATTGTACCCGGCGGATAGGCTCACTTTTCCAATCCTTATCAGTCCAGAATCGCCCGATTTCAGACTCAGTTCCTGCGATTTCCCATTTAGTTCGACCACAATTCTGGAAGGAGCTGCCTGCGGCAAAAGATAAAGTTCCAAGACAGCCTCTGTGGCAAGCGAGGACTTAAAAAATACACTGAATTCACTTTCTGGATTTTGCCAAGTCACCAAGCCATCTTCTTTAATTTCCTCCTTTTGTGAACCCTTTGTCTGGTAGACGTTTCCTCCCAGAGGAATAGCTATATAATTTGAAAACTCACTTACCGGCCCATCTTTTTCCAAATCGGAAGCCATGCAGGCGGTAGAAAAAGCAAGCAAAACAAGAAACAAAGGGGGAAATTTGATTTTCATAAGTCAGGCAATAGGCTAGAAAGATAGGAAGCCCAGCGACATTGATCTCCACCCCTAGCAGAAAGAAATCACCGCATAACCCATTTTCAAGAATTCCTTTTCTCTTTAATCAACATTTTCCAGCTCTGTTTTCTAAATTTCAACACCCAAATCACCCCTAAATGAAAGCCCTCCTCGTCGAATCCTTTCAAGAAAAACCAAGAATTACACATGTACCCGATCCAGAAGTACCGGAAAACGGAGTGGTCTTGGAAGTCAAAGCGACCGGACTCTGCCGCAGCGATTGGCACGGATGGATGGGACATGACTCGGATATCCGATTGCCGCATGTGCCCGGTCACGAGTTTGCCGGCGTGATCAGAGAAGTGGGAAAAGGAGTAAAAAACTGGAAAGTGGGTGACCGCGTGACGGTTCCTTTTGTCTGCGCTTGCGGTACTTGTCCCACTTGCCACAGCGGAAACCAGCAGATCTGCGACGATCAATTCCAGCCTGGATTTACCCATTGGGGATCTTTTGCGGAGTATGTAGCCGTCTATCGCGCTGAGACCAACTTGGTCCGACTGCCGGATTCGGTGAGTTTCGAGGCGGCTGCTAGCTTGGGTTGCCGATTTGCCACTTCGTTTCGGGGTGTGGTGGCGCAAGGAAAAGTCACCGGAGGACAATGGGTGGCCGTGCATGGCTGCGGTGGTGTGGGACTTTCTGCCATTATGATTGCCGCAGCGTTAGGCGCCAATGTCATTGCAGTGGACATTTCAGAGGAAAAACTGGCCTTGGCCAAAGCAGCCGGAGCCAACTTTTTGCTCAATGGAAAAACCAATTCAGACGTACCTGCAGCCATTCTTGAACTGACAAAAGGAGGAGCTCATGTCTCCATCGATGCCTTAGGTAGCAAAATCACCTGCTACAATTCCATTTCCTGTCTCAGAAAACGAGGAAAACACATTCAAATCGGACTGATGTCCGGAGACCAAGCCAATCCGCAAGTTCCCATGCATTTGGTGATCGCCAAAGAACTCGAGCTACTCGGCAGCCATGGGATGCAGGCGCATGCCTATCCTGAGATGATGCAGATGATTTTGCAGGGTAAAATCGCCCCCGAAACGCTCATTGGGAAGCGAATCAGTCTAGATGAAGCTGTTGATGCCTTGATCTCGATGGATAGCTTTCAGGAAAACGGGATGATAATGATTGATCGGTTTTAAATCTAAATGAGGAACAAATGACCCCAAAAACCCGCTGGTTTGTCCAGTCAATCTCTGGATTACTACTTACAGGCACAGGTCTTTGTATGACCATAGATGCTGGATTTGCCAGATTTGCAGGAAGTGAATGGTTTTGGTATGGAACCTTTGCCTTGGTCATTTTTCAGGCTGGACTTTGCTTGATTATAGACGGATTTAGATTTAGGATCAAATAGTGACTAAATCCCATTCATTTTAAGATAGTTCCTGCCAGAAAGAAAAAAGGATTAAATCAAAAAAATGAACCAAACGCCCAGTCATTAGTAGCATCACTTCATGGATCAATTCATTTTCCATTGAGGGTTTAGTTACTTTTGAATACATCTTACTCGACCCAGTCATGAAAAAAATCACCCTCCTCGCACTGTTCAGCTGTATCCTGATTACTCCTTCTCTAGCCCAAGAAGAAAATTTCACAAAAGAATCCTATGACAAAAACGTCCTCAAAGTCAACCTTACAGGGCTTATATTCAAAAATTACGGATTCCAATACGAACGTATGCTCAGCCGGAAGACCTCGATTGCCTTAGGCTTTCGAACTCAGCCTCAAGGTGAGCTTCCACTCCTTGGTTTTTTGGAAAACCAAATTGATGATCCGGAGACCTTTTCAGAACTCAAAAAAATCAGCTATGGCAACACAGCGTTCACACCTGAAATCCGCTTCTACCTGGGTAGAAAAGGTGGACCAAGAGGATTTTACATCGCCCCTTACGCGCGCTATTCCAAATCTCAAGTGAATCTTCAGGAATTCGAATTCACTTTTGAAGAAACCTTAAACGGTCAGACATTCGAAGAAACACGAACGGTAGAATTGAATGGAGACATCACCGGGATCACCGGAGGACTGATGTTTGGAGCTCAGTGGAGACTGGGCAAGGCTGTCTATCTGGATTGGTGGATCATTGGAGGTTCGGTGGGGACTTCCTCGGGTCTGATCAATGCGCTAACCAATCTGGATAAAAACGAGCAAGATGGCTTGAGAGATGAATTGAACAATCTGGACATTCCCGTCTTGGACTACACGGTAACAGTGGATGGAAATGGGGCAAAGTTGGATTTCAACGGGCCATTTGCCAGTTTAAGGGGAGGACTTTCGCTAGGAATCAAATTCTAAAAATGTAAAAATCACCGGTTCAAAGCCGGTGATTTTTTTTGAAATGATTAAGATTTGACTGGATTGAATACAAATTAGGTCAATCACATACTTCAAATTAAACCTTTGATTTAACTTTTGATCCAATCCCAAAATCCCAACACACTATGATCAAGAAAATCACCTTAGTGCTCGTGGTCCTGCTTGTGGCCATTCAGTTTATCCCTATGGAAAAAAACGAGTCAGGCCCTACCGAATTTGACATCACGAAGAGTTACAACGTACCGGACAATGTCTCCATGATTCTGAAGGGGGCCTGCAACGATTGCCATTCCAACACCACGATTTATCCTTGGTACAGCAAGGTGCAACCTGTTGGCTTTTGGCTTAACCACCACGTGGAGGAAGGAAAAGGACATCTAAACTTCTCCGAATTCACCAAAATACCCCTACGGGTTCAAAATCATAAGTTTGAAGAAATCGTAGAAACGGTCGAAAGTGGAGAAATGCCTCTGGCGGACTACACCTACCTCGGACTCCATCCTGAAGCCAATCTAAGCGGTGAACAAAGACAAATTCTTGTTGACTGGGCCAATGAACAAATGGCCATGCTCGCCTCGAAATACCCAGCAGACAGTCTGAAAATGAAACCAAGACCTGCACCGGCACAATAAAGTCTATCTGCCCCGAAAATTTTCGGGGCATTTTTATTTCAGTTTTCTTCTTACAAAGGGTATAACTTAACTGATAGAAGAGGATGTCTGCCCAAGCTCTAAAGAATCAAGGAAAACTATTTTAAGAGATTGCCTATCTACCTTAGAACAAAGGTCGATCTTTGGGGAAGGTCATCTTGTTTTTTTGTCTCAAGAAGGTAAAAAGCTCCACCAATCATGTTTTTAGCTTTATTACGCGGTTTTTGATTTTTCAAAATTTAATTTTCGAACCCAGTTAAAAATGATACTTACATCATTTGAATTACTGAATAGTGCTAAAGAAACATTTTATTCTTCGTTCTTTTGGCTTGACCCAAAAGAACCAAAAGGTCAAGACGCAGCAAAGCTCCTACCGCACAAGGCCGGACGCTGGCTCGCTCCTGCCTGCCGGCAAAGGCAGGGCTGTGTCTCCCCCACGCGCCCATCTGATCTAAGTTTAGTGGTCAAAAAGGTATTTAAAAGAGAAATAGCCGAACAAAGAATAGATTTCGCTTTCGTTACTTCTCTTCTACAAATCCCAGTTTTTCCAACTTGCTATGAGACCTCCCAAACATCCTTACTCCCTGACATCCTAGCTATTTCTCCTTTCACAAGCCTAAATCTTTTCCTACTTTCAAGCATGAAGAAGTTTACCGGTTCGGAAGTAAGATGGGGAGTGTTAGGTGTGGGCAACGTTTGCGAACTCAAGTCTGCCCCTGCGATGAACCATATTCCACACAGCAAACTTGTCGCTGTCATGCGTCGCGACGAAGCCAAAGTCAAAGATTACGCCGCCCGACATGGCATAGATAAGTGGTACACCTCGGCACAGGATCTCATCCATGACCCCGTAGTAAATGCCATCTACATTGCCACTCCTCCAAATGCCCATTTGGAATTGACTCGAATGGCTGCTGAAGCAGGAAAGCCTGTCTATGTGGAAAAACCCATGGCTCGCAACCATGCCGAATGCCTGGAAATGATCTCGGTTTGTGAAAAACACGAAGTCCCTCTTTTTGTCGCCTACTACCGCAGGGCACTTCCGCATTTTGTCAAAATCAAGCAGCTGATGGATGAAGGGGAAATCGGTGAGATACGAACGGTTCATATCAACCTCAAGCAAGTCTTAGAGCCTGAAATCATTGCCAAGTTGGAAAACAATTGGAGAATTAATCCCGAAATAGCCGGCGGAGGGTATTTCTTCGATCTCGCCTCGCATCAACTGGACTTGTTGGATTTCTTTTTTGGGAAAATCATCCATGCCAGCGGCTTTTCTTCCAATCAGGCCCAAGCGTACCCTGCAGAAGACATTGTGGTGGGAAGTTTTGTATTTGAAAACGGAGTCTTGGGCACAGGAAATTGGTGTTTCAGCACTTCAGCATCAGCTGAGATCGACGAAGTCATCATCGATGGCGCAAAAGGTCAGATTCGATTTGCCACTTTTGGAAAAGGTGAGTTTACCCTGATCAAAGATCATGAGGCCCCCATCAATTACCAGGTAGACTTGCCAAAACACATTCAGCAGCCTTTGATTCAGCACATCGTAGGCGAACTCCTCGGGCACGACCAATGCCCAAGCACCGGTGAATCTGGAGCCCGTGCCAATTGGGTGATGGACCAACTTGTAAAATCCAACGTATAAAAATCTTCCTCTACATCAAAATGCGACTTCTCCTGATTCTTCCGATTTGGTTGTTCTCCATGAGCTTATTTGCTCAGGAATCGACCGTTTGCAGTTTGGAAAGCAGGGAAAGATTAGAAGGGCTTTTGCAGGAGTTTTCCCAGGCCGAACTTTCAGCAAAAACTTCTCAAGACCTAATCTTGGAGATCGGGAAAAGCTTTCTCGGCACTCCCTATGTCGAAAAAACCCTTGAACTCTCCGGAGAGGAAAAGCTCGTGATCAATCTCATGGGCTTGGATTGCACCACTTACCTCGAATCAGTAGTGGCTGTGGCACAGACAATTCGGGAAAGGGAGTTCAGCTTTGAAGGATTTGAGGAAAAACTAGAATACCTCCGCTACCTAAACGGGCAAAATACCGGGTACCCTTCTCGGCTTCATTATTTCAGCGATTGGATTTATGAAAACCAGCAAAAGGGTCTTTTGAAAGACATCACGAAGGAAATCGGAGGAGAAACCTATCCCAATCAACCCACTTTCATGTCCGAAAATCCCCGGTTTTACCCTCAGTTGGCTGATCTGACTTTGGTCGAAAAACTCAAAGAACGGGAAGCCCTCATCAAAACCAGACCTTACTTTTTTATTCCTAAAGAAAAATTCCAGCAGTTGGAGTCGAAACTGGAAACCGGTGATCTGATTGCGATTACTACTCCTTTGAAAAATCTCGACATCGTGCATGTCGGTTTCGCAGTCCGACAAAACGGACGTATCCATCTCATGCATGCCAGCTCGGTATCCAAAAAAGTTGAAATCAGCACCCTACCTCTGAGCGATTACCTACTTGGCAACAAGTCCCAATCCGGGATCATGGTCAGCCGGTTGATTTTACCTTAAGTCTCAGCCCAACTTTTTACAGAGCCAAAAAAAATTCCCTTTTCTTGGGTATCATCTGATTTTTTCAAAAAAATCTTGGCCAAAAAAATCCTCCAAGGCAGCGCGTCCAAATTGATTTTATTTTCGGATGAGCAAAGACGTTTTCAATTTTTTTTCAGAGATAAAAAATCATTTTTAATTTTTTTAATTAAGTAAAATTTTATTTCATCAAATGTGATTTTTTACAAAACCTTATTCCGTGTGTTCACGAATAAATTTCAAAAACTGGCAGGATTTTAGAACACTCACATGCAACCTTAAAAACGCTTTCTGCATCTAAAAAAAAAAGCCAACTATAACCTAACCCAAAATTACCCACTACTCACACTAAACCACAAACACCATGAAAACCCTCCTCAGCAAAAATCAACTCGGAGTTCTGGCGCTTTTCTTCGGTCTCCTTTTCGGCAATCTCTCCCACGCAAAAGCCGAATCCAACTACTATCGCGGGGTATCTTTTCAGGTTTTCTACGATGCGCTCACTCCTTATGGTGACTGGGTCAAAGATGCCAGATACGGCTACATCTGGTTACCTGCCGTGTATGAGGAATTTCATCCTTATGGTACCAATGGTCACTGGGTGATGACCGAATACGGCAACACCTGGGTCTCTGATTACGATTGGGGTTGGGCAACCTTCCATTACGGAAGGTGGTACTTTGACGACTACTATCAGAGCTGGGCTTGGATTCCAGGATACGACTGGGCACCGGCTTGGGTAAGCTGGAGATCAGGAGGAGGATACTACGGCTGGGCTCCACTTGGTCCGGGTGTATCGATCAATGTGAGGATCAACATTCCTACCAGACATTGGGTATTTATCCCTTATGGACGAATTCACCACCGAAATGTCTTCAACTACTATGCGCCCTATGCGCATCACCGCACTAAGATCAAAATCATCAACCGGACTACTGTGATCAATAATACCGTGGTCTACAACAACCACAACTATTACGCGGGACCCAGCCATCGGGAAGTAGAGCGGGTCACCAGACAAGTGGTGCCGGTATACAACATTAGATCTGCGGAGGCTCCCGGAAGAGCAGCAGTGGGAAGAAATGAGGTCAAAATGTATCGTCCTGAAGTGGAAGAATCAAGAGGCAGAAACGCTGAGGCTAGACCTTCCCGAGTATTGGAATCTACCGAAGCCAGATCAGCCCGTGCGAGCAGAACTGTGAATCCTTCTGGTGCAGGTGAAAGCAATCAGCCTAGTCGCTCTGTCAATGGTCAAAATGGTTCCTCAGGAAGAGCCGCCTCTCCATCCGGTACCCGAGGAAATGGTGACATTGAGTTGAGACCTGCTCCTTCTGATACCCGTAACCGTGGAGAAATGAATCAACCTTCTCGATCTACCCAGCCATCACGTCAGGAATCAATCCGGACTCAACCGGCACCTTCCAGAGAATCTCAAGTGAGGACTCAACCCGCCCCTGTAAGAGAAAATCAGGTAAGAACCCAGCCTGCACCTTCCAGAGAAAGTCAGGTGAGAACCCAACCACAGTCAGCCCCTAGGGAACGAGTGGAATCACGAAGTTCAACTCCTTCGAGAGGTTCAGAAGTAAGGCAGCAGCCAGCTCCTCAGGTGAGAACCGCTCCGTCCAGAGGTTCTGAATCAAGAATGGAGGCTCCTTCTAGACAGGGAAATCAGCCTCAGGTCAGATCATCTGCACCATCCAGGGGAAATGCACCTGCAGGCAGAACCGAATCCACCTCACCAAGCAGAGGAAACAGCAGAGAACGAAGTAATAATTAAGCCCTTTTGACAGAGTAAACTAAACCAACTCAGCCCCACCGGAAATCCGGTGGGGCTTTTCCATTTGGAATCATTTTATGTGCCCCACCTTTGAGCAAACAATTTTTACCTCCTCAATTTGTTTTTGGAGTGACTCAAAAAACAACATCAACAAAATTTATCCTGGATTTAATTTTTGAATTGCACAAAAAAAGAAGACCATTCTTCTCAAGAATTGGAAGAATTCTAATCCATTTCAGGTAATAGGTAAGTAACCTAAATTACCTAAAATATCTTTTAATCAAGATTTTTAAAGTATAGTTTCATGTAGTTAGTCATTGATTTCCAGAAAAGAATTCTTTGGAAAGGGATTGTGAAATAGATTTAAGTTATCAGGCAGATTTAAAATCATACGGTCATGGGAGCTACTACTAAAAAATCTTTTTTTGAGAATGGGAACCTGAAATACAAGGTGACTTACGATTTTGAAAATCAGAAGAGCAAATTCTGTTTTTATTATAAAAATGGAAATGTTCGATGGAAAGGCATGTTAAAAAACGGAAAAGAGGATGGTGAATGGATTTACTACTTTGAAGACGGAAAAATCTTCTGTAAAGAATACTGGAAAGATGGCATCAAAACAGAATGTAATTTCTAGTAAACTTAATTTAGTGAACCATTTTCATCCCTGAGGAATGGTCAATTACTGTTTTTTTATTTCAAGTCAATAAATAAAACGAGATTGACTAAATAATTATCCATGACAGCCATTTGATCACACGAAATAGGATTTAACCATCCCAAAACCTTCTTCTGATTTCTTTTTTCTAACTTACTTTTTCAAAACCACCGATTTCTTATGAAAAAAGTCCTTGCCTTTTTGCTCCTGCTGGGGAGCATTACTGCAACTGCCCAAACTTACGATTCCTCCCTACCGATAAAATACCGAAACATCGGACCCTTCCGTGGTGGCCGGTCGGTTGCTGCCACTGGAGTAGTCAATGATCCACTCACCTACTACTTCGGCACCACGGGAGGTGGTCTTTGGAAAACCACCGATGCAGGACAGCACTGGGAAAACATCTCCGACGGATTTTTCACCACAGGTTCGGTAGGAGCGGTAGCCGTAGCCGAAACCAACTCCAACATCGTCTATGTCGGAATGGGAGAGCATGCTCCCCGAGGCGTGATGACCTCCTATGGAGACGGTGTCTACAAATCCACCGATGCAGGAAAAACCTGGAAAAAAATGGGATTGGAAAAAACCCAGCACATTTCCCGTATCCAAATCCATCCTACCAATCCAGACATCTTGTACCTAGCCGCTCAAGGAGCTTTGCATGCTCCAAATGAAGACCGTGGTGTTTACAAGTCTGTTGATGGCGGTTTGACATGGGAAAAAATCCTTTTCGTGGACAACATGACCGGTGCGGTGGAATTGTCCATGGACATGAATTATCCGGAAATCCTCTACGCTGCCATGTGGGAGCACCAGCGATTCCCTTGGCAGGTGAAATCCGGTGGTCCGGGCTCGGGCTTGTACAAGTCCACCGACTCAGGGAAAACCTGGAAGAAAATCCACAACGGTTTGCCGGAAGAAAAAGGAAAGATGGCCATATCGGTCTCCAGAGCCAATTCCAATAAAGTCTATGCGCTCATCGAAAGTGATTCCGACAAGGATCTCGGAGGTCTTTTTGTCTCCGACGACGCAGGAGAAAACTGGTCTTTGGTCAACAAAAGCAACCGACTGACTCAGCGGGCCTGGTATTACATCGAAGTATTCGCAGATCCTGTGAACGAGCACAAAGTCTATGTGCAAAGCGCTCCTTTCTTAGTATCGATCGACGGAGGCAAAACCTTCGAAGACATCGACGGTCCCCACGGCGACTACCATGACCTATGGATTAATCCAAAAAATGCCAATAACCTGATCCTAGCTGATGATGGAGGCGGATCGATTTCATTCAATGGAGGTAAAACCTGGTCAGTTCAAGGCAATATGCCTACGGCCCAGTTTTACAGAATCAACACCGACAATCAGTGGCCTTACCGTATCTATGGAGGGCAACAGGACAATACTTCAGTGGTGATTTCCAGCATGGCTTTGGGAAGAGGTGGCATTACGCAAGAGCATTGGAGCTATTCTGCAGGAGGGGAAAGTGCCTTCTTGGCATTTGACCCAAATAATCCTAGATATGTATTAGGGGGAAGCTATCAGGGCACGATCGAGGTGCTTGACATGCAAACTCAAGGTTCGACCAACATCATGGCCGCCCCGATCCAATACCTGGGCATGGATGCTAAAGACATGAAGTACCGCTTCAACTGGAACGCACCGATCATCTGGTCCCAGCACGAACCCAATACCTTTTACCATGCCGCGCAAGTATTATTGAAAACTCAGGATTGGGGTCAAACCTGGACAGAAGTATCCCCAGATCTGACTCGCAATGAGAAATCCAAGCAAGGAAAAGGCGGTGTGCCTTATACCAATGAAGCTGTGGGTGCCGAAAACTACGGCACCATCGCGTACGTGATCGAAAGCTCACATGAGAAAGGCGTACTCTGGACAGGAAGCGACGATGGCCTCGTGCAGCTGACCCGAGACGGAGGAAAAACCTGGACCAATGTCACTCCAAAAGGTCTACAGGAATGTCTCGTCAATGCCATTGAGGTATCCCCTCACGATCCCGGCACTGCCTACATCGCTACGACTCGCTACAAATTCAACGATTACACGCCAGCGCTCTACAAGACTACCGACTACGGAAAGACCTGGGTCAACATCTCCAAAGGAATCCCTTACGGAGCCTTTACCCGAGTGGTACGGGAAGACACGAAAGTGAAAAACCTGCTTTTCGCAGGTACTGAGACTGGGATGTACATTTCCAAGGACGGTGGTGTAAATTGGGTTTCCTTCCAACTCAACCTCCCGCTCACTCCGATTACCGATCTGAAAGTTGCCCATGACGACCTGATCGTGGCGACTGCCGGCCGATCCTACTGGATCCTCGATGAGCTCAATGCCGTAAGAGAAGTTCAAGCCAAAGTCGAAAAAATCACGCTCTACACACCAGAAAAAGCCCTTTTGGGTAACTGGTATTCCAGTATGAACGGAGGAAATTTGGATGGATTCACCGGAACGGATCCTTTCCAAGGTCAAAATCCAGCCAACGGCATGGTGATCTACTTTCACTTACCAGAAACCTTTGCTGACAGCACCGAACTGACTTTGGAAATACTCGATGCCAAAGGCGAATTGGTAAGAAAGCTTAGCTCCAAGCGCAATCCAGACTTCCAAGCCTATGCTGGAGGTCCAGCCCCAGACCCTACGCTTTCCACCCGAAAGGGAGTTAACCGATTTGTCTGGAACCTGCGCTATCCTACCGTACCAGGTATTCCGACAGCATACATCGAATCCAGCTATGCCGGACACAAGGCTATTCCTGGCACATATACGCTCCGACTCAGCGGTGGTGGAGTGAAGACCGAAGCCAAAGGGGAAATCCAGGATATCCTGGGTTACAACCTGACACCTGCCGATTACCAAGCCTACCACGAATGGATGAGTCAGCTGGAGAGCGAGGTCACCACCATGCACACCATGGTAAACACAGCCAAAGCCTACCAAGAGCAATTAAAGGATCTAGTCAGCCGACTGGACAAAAAAGCCGAATACAAAGACCTGAAAACCGCTGCTGAAACCCTCATCAAAGAAATCCAAACTTGGGATGAAAACATGATCCAACGGAAGTCTACCGCCTACGATGACGTGGAAAACTTCCCGAATAAGTTTACAGCCAACTTCATGTACATGATGAACCACGGCGAAAGCTCCATCCCGAAAATCAACGAAGGCACCAAAGCTCGCTATGCCGAACTGATGGAGCAGTGGAAACCCCTCAAAGCCGAAGGCGATCGCCTGATCCAAACCGCCGTTCCGGCATTCAACAAGCTAGCGACTGAGAAGGGTGTGGGGGTGTTGTTTGTGAAGGAATAGAATAAAGCTACCTACAAGATTTGCTGGGCACTAGTGGAGATAAAGATCTGCAGAGTGTCCAGCATTTTTTTTAATCGTGGAGATCTATTTTTTTTTTAGAAGCGTATTGATCAAACTATAGGTCTAAACGAAACCTATTTTCTACAGTAAATCAACCCATTATCCTCTCTTTAGGCGTTCGAGGAAAGCTAAAAACTTTTTAATCCTCTGATTATTTTTTGTATTATCAGGCCCGTTTCGGCACCCTTCTATCACCCTGTATAAGTTGCCTGAAATTTGGATACACTTATTTATCTGATTATCAATTGTTTAACAATCTAATCATAGAATAATGAGATGTATTTCTGAATAGTAGTTGACATCTCTTTTTGGAAATTCACCTCCAAATAGAATCATTTCTTAGATGCTATGCTTCCTTTAAGAAAAAATCCTACTCTGATAAAGAAGACTACAGTTATTCTAGTGGATACCAATCAAAGGTTCAAAAAACCAATCTTGATACCCACCTTCTTGCTAGATTATTGGAAGCTCATTTCAGTGAGTGTACTTCTTTTTCTTGGACTCGGGATATACACATTCGTAATGATTGGCAAACTCTATTTCATTCAACAGAAAAATGAAATCCAGGCTCAGCATGCACAGATCAAAACCTTTTCACAAGAGCTTAATCGACAGTATGACTTTATTACTCGGCAAATCACTGAAGTAAATAAATTATTGGACAGTAAAGGCATCCCCCAACCCCCTCACCAAAGTGAGGTCATCGTTCCAAAATTCAATTCCCCGCTAGAAGTTGGGGATAATTCTGAGTTTGAAAAATACCTTGAAGAATTCAAACGGACCATTTCAAACACTCCGATAGGTTCACCCATCGAAGGACGGATTACATCAAGCTTTGGCATTCGTTCAAACCCATTTTTCGGTGAAAAAAGAGAATCCCACAAAGGGCTTGACATCAGTGCCCGTCATGGTAGCCCTGTTCGTTGCACAGCGGATGGGAAAGTTGTATTTGCAGGATACAAAGGGGATTATGGAAAGTTGGTCATTATCAGTCACGGAGGTGATTATGAAACACTCTATGGCCACTTGTCCGAAATTTTGGTGAAGGAAGGGCAGGAGGTCAAAGCAAATACTTTCATTGGAAAAGTGGGTTCTACCGGTCGTTCAAGCGGACCACATCTACACTACGAGATCCACAAAAACGATAAAAAAATCAATCCCAAAACATTCATTAATGTAAACTAGGTATGTTCAAGAAAAATCAAAAATCGCCAATTACCCAGCTAAACCAAGAGGAAATCCTGACGATTTTAGGTGAGGATTTTGAATGTGAAGGAAACATCCGATGCATTAACAGTGCTCGTATAGAAGGAAAGATTAGCGGAGATGTATCGATCAAAAAAGGGGTAATTCTAGGAGAAAAAGGAATTATTCATGGGAATCTGGAGTCAGAAACGGCGATTGTTTTTGGTACAGTAAATGGAAATCTGAAAGTCAAACATCTTGAAATCAAGCAGACCGGGCGAATCGAAGGTGATGTAAAAACAGAAAATCTAGTGATTGAGATGGGTGGCAGATACAACGGCAAGCTCGACATGAAAATCGAGTCAGAAAAAATTATAGTGCAAACTCCTAGCGAATAAGTTGATGTCGTCTAAAAAGGCCCATGACTTCAGAGCAATCTTAAAGCGCAATAGAATTAAACAAAGCTTACCCTATTTTATCAGATTTGAGTCTATTACAACTTTCACAGAGTAGTTGCACATTACGATAGGTATTTGAACCACCTTTTGAAAAAGGAATAACGTGGTCAAATTCCAATTTTTCTTGAGATCCACAACTAACACATTTGCCTTGATCTCTTCGCCAACCACTATCCTGAACATTATTAAGGGTATTTAGAAAAGAATTTCACAACATTTACTTCGTCTTCGATATTGGCAAATCTTAGTTTCATTCTCCAGGGACAAAGAATTTGAGTTTAAAACAGACAACCTGCGAAATAAAATTGCTCCTTCTAAATTGAAGCAGTAACTTATTCATAATGAAGCATGCAATACCGAATAAAAAAACAGAGCGATTGGTGTTTTTTCTAAGCCTTGGAACTTCTGCTTTTTGGAGCATCGGTCAAGTGATGGATGTTTATCAGTTTGCATTGATGGGAGCTATCTATGAGCTGCTTTGGCTGCCTTTTTTGATATTGGCTTTTGGCATTCCTGCAGTCTCTATTTTTTTGTGGGCAAAGGCAAAATTCAAGATCCGATCACTAATTCTCCTCACCCTTATCATTTCCATAACCTTACTTGTAGGGATGATCATGGGCTAAAAGCAAATCCCATTACTTCACACATCGGACACGGTGTCCAGCTTTGGCACTGCCGGAAAAGGTAAATAATGCACTTTACCACTTTTCCTTTTTCTTCAATACGACTTTACTTAATTATCCATGGGGCTACGCTTCTTTTTTTATCCTTTATTTATTTAAATCAGACACATTTCGTTTCCCCTTCGAGAATTCTACGAGGCTTTCCCAGAAATCCCTATTTTTAATAACCTATGCCAAAGTCAAAAAATAAACTTACCAGCAGTGCAAGTAGAATGATGAGCGGGGTGGTCCAAATCCTCGTAGAAGGCTACATCGAAGAGGACATCCAATCAGTCTTAAATCCATCCATTAAAGTCCCAGGAGTATGGTCTGGATCGGGATTTTTTGTGAAATACAAGGATCTAGAGGGCTACATCGTGACCAATGCCCATGTGGTGCGAAATGCGGTGAAAGTTAAAATCAGCTCCATGCTTACCAGCGAAGAACGCTTTGACGCAGAGGTCGTCGGATTGGTAAAACAGCTGGAACCGGATGTAGCCTTGATCAGACTGACTGAAAAAGAACTGATTAGGTTTAAAAAACTGGCTATCCAAGAGATCGAATACCTCGAACTGAAAGAAGGTAAAAGCCCAACCCGAGGGGAGGCTATCAAAGCAATCGGATACCCGATGGGAATGATCGAACCCAATATCACGGGCGGCGAAATCACTAATTTCATATCGGGGTCAGAGTATACCACAGAGCGATTTGTCACCAATGCCGCAATTAATCCCGGCAATTCGGGAGGCCCAAGCGTCAACGAAGACGGCAAAGTAGTGGGACTGAATACGGCTGTAATGATTGATGCTGAAAACATCGGGTTCATCACCCCCGCCAGTTTCGTGAAAATCATCATCGAAAACCTACTCTTGCTCAATGAACCTCACTTTGCCGACATCGGAGGAAAATTGCAGAAGAATGCTGAAAACTTTAATCCGCTATTGAAGCAGTCGGAAGCTAAAGGGGTGATCGTATCCCAAGTGTTGCCGAATGGATTTCTGGACTCAGCCAAAATCAAACCGAGGGATGTCATCCTTTCGATCAACAAGATGGAATTTGACCGACACGGGATAGTCATAGGAAAAGACGGACTCTATCGACACAAAAACATCTATGATGTCATGAAACTCGTGCCCATCGGTGAGGCCACGGAGATCGTCTTTCAGAGAGATGGGGTGATTCACAAGACGAAAGCCATTGCCATGCGAAATCCTGAAAAAGGCATCACTTCTATCCCGATTTTGAATGACAGAAAATACTTAGAGATTTTTGGCATGATCATTCAACCCCTGAGTTTTGAAATTATCCGGGCAATTCAGGAAGTGGACCCCGCAGCTCAGTTGGAGATGTTGCAAACCATCGATCAGGAAAAACCCACCTTGGTCGTCACCCATATTTACCAAGGCACTCAGGCTGATGAGATGGAGTGGCCTCTTGGCGAACTTATCGTCAAGGCGAATAAACTAAGAATTCACACCCTTGAGGATTTGAAAAAAATCGTAAAAAAGAGTCAGGGAGGAGCTGTTTTATT
This sequence comes from Algoriphagus aquatilis, assembly GCF_042657405.1. Lineage (NCBI taxonomy): Bacteria > Pseudomonadati > Bacteroidota > Cytophagia > Cytophagales > Cyclobacteriaceae > Algoriphagus > Algoriphagus aquatilis. The sequence continues at coordinate 1,440 of NZ_JBHSKS010000009.1, read as the reverse complement.
AGAATGTCGCAGTGGAAGATTGGGGTATTTTCAGGTGAATGAATCTCTGGAAAACTTGGAATAGATTGCTAAAAAATAAGTCATTGCCTGTCTTGTAAGTTATTCTCCCAATTAAAATTTTCTGATTATCCGCTTTTCTACCATTGACCAAATAAGACAAGGTTTGAAGTCCATTTAGATGTGCGGTGGACTGTCGTCCGTGGTCAGTCGACGAATATCCGCGATCTTTAGAACCGATGACTTGGCTAGTGGTAAGATTGCGGATATTCAAATAAAATTTAAATCCTATAATCAGAATGTAACTTGAGTTGGACAAAACCCAAGAATAGATCAAACCTTAACTTATCCTAAACTACTCACCCCAATCTTACCCTAAAACCATGCGTATTTTCTTTACAGGAGGGTCCGGAAAAGCCGGACGGCACGTCATACCCTACTTGCAAGAGCAAGGTCATCGCGTCATGAATGTAGATCTCACTCCTCTCAACCATCCCGGTGTGGACAACCTTACTGCAGACATTACAGATTCCGGGCAGATGTTTAACGCCATGAGCATGTATGCAGGATTTGACGAAATGGAGCCTGGTACGGGTGTACCAGCCTTTGATGCGGTGGTTCACTTTGCTGCTGTACCAAGAATCCTGATCAAGCCGGACAATGAGACTTTTCGCGTCAATACCGTTGGTACCTACAATGTCATCGAAGCGGCTGTGAAACTGGGTATCAAAAAAATCATCATTGCCTCCTCTGAGACAACGTATGGCATTTGCTTTTCCGATGGAAAAACAGACCCTGCTTACCTGCCTTTAGATGAAAACTACGATGTCAATCCCATGGACAGCTATGGCCTTTCGAAGGTAGTCAATGAGCAAACTGCAAGAGCTTTCCAGCGAAGAACAGGAGTAGACATCTATGCCCTCCGAATCGGCAACGTGATCGAGCCGCATGAATACCAGTCCCTTTTCCCACACTATTTCAAGCACCCTGAGGTTCGCCGTCGCAATGCTTTCTGCTACATCGATGCCCGTGATCTGGGTCAGATCGTGGATTTGTGTTTGCAAAAAGACGGTTTGGGTTATCAGGTCTTCAATGCCGGCAATGATCACAATGGAGCAATTATCCCAAGCAAGGAACTGGCAGAACGCTTTTTCCCCGGAGTACCCTTGACACGGGAATTGGAAGAGCACGAGGCACTTTTCTCCAACCGAAAAATCAAAGAAGTACTTGGATTCAAGGAGCAGCACAACTGGAGAAAGTATGTGAAGGGGGAACAAAAGTTACATTTTCTTGGCCCACGGTTTAAACCGTGGGCCACTGATGTTTGGCTCTTTACTAGTCGATGAAAAAAAGTAGGTCATAATTTGGAGTTATGGCCTTTTTTTATGGATATTGTATCTAGTTATTAGACTAGATATGGGTTATCCGACTAAAGTACAGCTC